>NZ_JACJPT010000005.1:0-107211 GCF_014696195.1 Sphaerospermopsis sp. FACHB-1094
GCTACTCCTGCGTGTTGCGCCAGTAGTAGTCGTTGTTGCTTGTTAACTTTGAGTTGGGTTTTGAATCCTAGTAGCATACAGTGATTTTACTGTAATTCTGTCACAAAGCAAAAGATGACAGGAAATTTTCAGTAAATGTGAGTATTTGTTAGTATTAGTTAAGAAAACAGTAACTAGCTACTAACCCCCAGTAATTGTACCTTATTAAACCAATGATCTATCAGTTAAAATCTCATAACCATCTTCTTTCACTAACACAGTATGTTCAAACTGAGCAGATAAAGCATTATCAACAGTTACAGCAGTCCATCTATCAGCCAAAATTCTGGTATTTTTTGAACCTGCATTTAAAATTGGTTCAATGGCTAAAGTCATACCAGCACGTAATTTCACATTGGGAATCTCACGAGTTCTATAGTTAAAAACCGCAGGTTCTTCGTGTAAATTTCTACCCACTCCATGACCTGTAAATTGTTCCACCACACTAAATTTATTCATTTTTACATGGTCTTCAATCGCACCAGCAATATCCGCAAGGTGAGCGCCGGCTTTAACTTGTTCAATTCCTTTATATAAAGCTTCTTCCGCTATTTTTATTAATCTAGCTGCTTCTGGGGTGACATTTCCCACGGCAATTGTTATACAAGAATCACCATGAAATCCCTGATAATAAGCACCTGTGTCAACTTTTAATACATCACCGGAGCGAATAACCTTTTTCGGACTAGGAATACCATGTACAACTTCATTATTAATACTAGAACAAATCGAAGCCGGAAAACCGTGATATCCTTTAAAGCTAGGAGTTGCACCCATTTCGCGGATACGTTTTTCTGCATGAGCATCTAAGTCAGCAGTTGTCATTCCTGGTTCTACTAACTCAGAAATTTCTTTGAGAACAGTGGCTACAATCTTAGCCGATTGTCGCATGATTTCGATTTCGCGGGGAGATTTAATTTCTATACCCCTGCGTTGTCTGGGTGCTGTGGGTTTGGTTTGAACTGTTTCAGAAATTAGGTTGCTGAGAATGTTCATCATGTAATTTAGTAATTTCCGTGACTTTACGGCTTAGATTTCAGGTTGTTGAGATTTATTGCAAAAAATATCTATCTTTACGTTAGCTTATTTTGCGTTATTTAGAAAATTTGGTAACGGGTAATTGGTAATTGGTAATTTTCCATCCCATGTTTTATAAGTTTTTTTAATCTGAATTTTGCCAAATTTGTTCAACTTACTATTTTTCGCAATAAATCACCTCTATTCTCAATATTATTGAGAACATTATCAATAATTTTACGAGTTTAGGTTTTTTCAGCGATTGATATTTACTTACTAACTTTTTCTGGTAATATATATGTATAATCTAAGGGATTAATATATCATTTTTATAATTATTACAAGATAGTTCTTCCTCATCGGAATCCATTATATCAGGTTCTATCGTTTTTGTCAACAGTTTAATCTCTCTATTTGGCGGGTTTTTCTGGTAAAAATTCACAACTATAAATCCTGTACATTCTTAAATCCTGATTTTGAGAAAGATAGATAAAGATATAGGACTAATATTTGATTTTTGAACAGAACTCCATACATGGTTCGGCTTCGCTCACCATAAATACTGACAGCCTTCTTTCCTGTTCCCTGTTCCCTGTTCCCTGTTCCCTGCCTCTACAAAAAATTCATGAATCAAATCAGATCACTATAGATTAGGATTTAATGACTATTTCTCCTTTCATACCTGCTTCAGAATGTCCGGGGATGGTACAACGTAAATTATATTTTCCGGTTTTGAGAGGAACAAACACCCATTCTGCTTCTGCACCGGGTTTGAGTTCTAATTCGTGGATGTTACCTTTAATTTCCACATTTCCCGCTTCTACCTTTTGGGTCCAAATAGCATCAGCGAAATCTTTACTTGTAAAATAATGCTTGACGGGGCTAGGGTTAGTTAAAACTAGCTTGTACAGTTTTCCTGATTGAAATTCTAAAAAATTAGGTTCAAATTTCAACTCACCCGCAGCATTTCCCAGGCTGACAGTAATTTCGGACGGTGGTTGTTTGAGTATATCAACAGAGGAATTGTTTAAGTTTTCTGCGATCGCTAAATTTGTATTTGTGAAACTCAGACAAATCAGAAGTGTCAATAAACAAAAGACTGAATATAGACGTTTAGTAATTTGCTTTACAAAATAGGTATACATAATCAAAGTTCCTAGTGAGCGATAAGTCGCTCAAAATCTAAATTAGCATGAGGACTAAAGTCCTGACTACATACGTTTTGTCACTTAATAGAATTATCTGCTATTATTGCAGGTCCAGCAGTAACTACTACCAATTTATCAGGATCGAGTTGCTGACGCGCAAATTGATCAACTTCGTTTTTGGTGACTTTTTGGATTTTTTCTGCAAAACCCTGTAATTCTATCCCATCCAGTCCAAAAACCTCGTTCATTAAAATTCTAGCGGTTAACTGCTCTGGTTTAGACAGTGAAATATTATAGTTACTAATCAAAGTGCGTTTTGCGGTTTCTACTTCTTCTGGGGTGACACCTTGCTGATTTATTTGTTGTAAGATTTTGCGGGTAGTTGCGATCGCCTTATTTGCATCTTCAGGACTGGTTTGCATTTCAATTAAAAATGTGCCAATATTCTTTCCCCCTTGGAAATTACTATAAATTCCATAAGTCAAACCTAAGCGATCGCGCACTTCTGAACCAAGTCTACCAGATACGCTGTTTCCTGCCAAAATTTCATTCAAAACCAAAGCTGAATAAAATCTCGGATCTTGACGTTTGACACCCAGATCCCCCATATAGGTGATAGTTTGCGACTTTCCGGGTAACACTGAATTAATCTGTAAACCACGTTCCGTTTTTACCACCAGGGGATATTCTACCATCGGTGGTTTTCCCTGAACTCGCCAATTACCAAATTGAGTTTCTAAGAGCGATCGCACTTTTTCAATTTCAAAATCACCCACCAATACTAAAATCATCGTATCTGGGCGATAATGTTTTTGTCGAAATGCCATCACATCTTTCCGGGAAATTTTCTGTATACTTTCTAAAGTTGGGAAAATGTGTAATGGATGATTTTGCGGATATAATGCTTGCATAAATTTCCGGTTTGCTACTTCATCAGCATCATCCAGTTCTAACTTTAAGCCATTTACAGCTTGTTGACGACTAATTTCTAACTCTTTTTTAGGAAAAGTGCTATTTTTAACGACATCAGCTAAAGTCTCCAGCAAAACTGGTAAGTCTTCCTGTAAACTTTTACCCTGAATCCGCACACCTTCCCGCAATGTGGTAAAATCTAAACTCGCTCCCCTACGATCTAAAATATCTGCAATAGTTAATGTATCTTTGGTTTTCGTCCCATTTAACAAATTATTCGCCACTAAAGACGCTAAACCGGCTTGATCAGTTTTGTCAAATTCCTTTCCTGCTTTAATATATCCACCTAACGTCACTGTCGGACTACTCTTGTCTGGTAATAACAACACCCGCAACCCATTGACAAACGTTAAGCGTTGTGGTACGTGTGGAATTGAATGATTAAAATCATCAATCTTTTCATCTGTAGCTGGTAAATACTTCATCACCTCAGATGCAGTTATTTTCACACCAGTAGTTAAATTTTCTGCTGTGGAAAATTCAGAAGTTTGATAATTTTCATCTTGGGCATTTTGCACAGGTACAAAAAAACCAACCGCTGCTGCTTCTGGTTTTAGATACTTATTAATTACATCTATCACATCCGCTGGTTTGACTTTGCGGACATTTTCTATATATCGTTCTGTATATCTATAATCATTAGCAATAAGCAGATCATTAGCAAACTGCATCCCTTGACTGGTGATATCACGTCTGTTTAAAATTACATTTGCTATGAGTTGACTCTTAGCGCGTTCAACTTCCTCTAATGTTACACCAGTTTTGACAAGTTTCGTTATTGCGTTCTTGGTAGTTGCATCAATTTTTTGTAAATTTTGATTAGGTGCAACAGTAACAGATAAATGATACCAGCCAATTGCTCGCAAACTGACAACATGAGCAGAAATATCAGTTGCTAAACCAGATTTTACCAAAGCCTGATACAAATAAGAATTTTTTCCCCCCGTCAAAATATAATCCATTACTCCCAAAACTGGAGTATCGGGATCATTTAAATGGGGAAGTGGATAAATTATCTGTAAAAACTTTCCCGCACCAGGTTCTTGTAAAACTATAGGAGAAGTTGGTACTTGGGGAGTTGGGGGTTTAGGGAGTTGGGGAAGTCGTTGACTTTTGGGAATTTTTCCAAATATTTCCTTAACTGTTTCCAAAACCCTTGCAGTTGGGAAATCGCCCACAATCACCAAGATAGCATTATTTGGATGATAGTATTTATCATAATAATCCCTCACCTGCTCAACTGTCAACCTTTCCACATCAGCCACAGTACCCGCAGGAGGTAAACCATAACCATGATCAGGAAATACAGACTGCATCACAGCACGCTTGAGGCGGTATTTAGGACTATTTTCATCACCTTGTAACTCAGAAATAACAACCCGCTTTTCACTTTCTAGGTGTTGGTTATCAATGAGTAAATTTTCCATTCTGTCTGCTTCCAGTTCCAGCAGTGCTTTCAGCTTATCGCGTTCTGCAGTATGGTAATATGCTGTTTGCTCAAAACTGGTAAAAGCATTAGAGTCACTACCCAAAGCACTAAATAACTGTCCAAACTGCACCGGACGGTTTTTTGTGCCTTTAAACATTATGTGTTCTAACTGGTGAGCAATACCATTGATGCCAGGAGCTTCTTTAGCCGAACCTATATTGTACCACATTTGCACCGTAACAACTGGTGCATTATGAACTTCTTTAGTGAGAACAGTTAAACCATTATCCAGAACAGTCTTTTGAACATTGTTTGTCACTGTCAGATTATTTTTGTTTGCGTCTACGGATATTTGCTGATAATGTTCCCAGTTGAGTTTAATAAAATTGAGATTTCCAGAAAACAAGTATCTCAGCAAAAAGGCTGATATCAAGGAGAAAAGGAATAATAGTAGCGGTACACGATAGCGATGGAAGCTAGAAATTACAAGCATATATTTTTTGAATATAAGTAAATAAGACTACATCTTTTTACCTATACAGTTCGAGTTGAAAGTTTCTGGAAAATTTTGGGAAGGAGTTCAG
Source organism: Sphaerospermopsis sp. FACHB-1094 (assembly GCF_014696195.1). Taxonomy (NCBI): domain Bacteria; kingdom Bacillati; phylum Cyanobacteriota; class Cyanophyceae; order Nostocales; family Aphanizomenonaceae; genus Sphaerospermopsis; species Sphaerospermopsis sp. FACHB-1094. The sequence goes on from NZ_JACJPT010000005.1 coordinate 5,190, forward strand.
GAGTCAGGAAAAAGATAAATATTACCTGTTCCCTATTGCCTTCTTACTGTCACCAGTCACCAGTCCCCAGTCCCCAGTCACCTATTTCCCCAAAAACCGAATAAACTCCAAAGGTAAACCGTCAGTGTCAGCAATGAAAGTGACTTCTAAAATGCGATCGCCTATTTGCTGCTGAGTTGGTTCTAAAAGAACTTGGAGAGGTGACAACTCAGATACATCAGAGATTTTCGCTTTTAAGTCTGACAACCAAATATATAAATCTGGTACGGTTTGGGTTAAATCAAAAGAAAGATGATAATAACCCACATAATGCTCATCTGCAAAAGCATCAGGGGCGGGTTTCGGCTGTGGGATCTGGATCAGTTCAATGCGGCTATCTAATCCTTCCATCCAGCAAGCTAAAGTATAACCGGTAGTAAAGCGATCGGCAACCGTAAATCCTAACTGTTCATAAAATGCGATCGCCCGGTGAATATTCGCAGTTCTAATAGAAGCATGGTGCATGGAATTTTAGATTTTAGATTTTAGATTTTAGATTTTAGATTTTAGATTTTAGATTTTATATAAATATAAGTAAATATGCTGGTAAAAGCTTAGTAGCAAAGCAAATGGCAAAAGGCAAAAGGCAAGAGATAATAAGAAGATAAATATGCTTACCAATTACCAATTACCAATTACCAATTACCAATTACCACTAATATCTACTCAAACAACCGGAAATAAGGATAGCGCACAGGTACACCAGGTTCTTTATCCAGATCAAAATTAATCACATCCCAAGATGGATCTTCAGCGGGATCAGGTCCAAACTCCACTGGTAAACCATATAAACGAGCAGTACCAGCTTCCGGTTGTCCAGAACGCCAAGGACTGCTGCGTTCTAAATAACCACTCATTAACTCTTGATAGCGACGGGCAATAATTACCCTTGTAGCCCGATAACCTTGAGTATATAGCTTATCTAAAGCCTCGTGAATTTCAAAGCGAATGCCATCAGGATGAGTATGTTGTCGATACCATTCATTATTCCACCTCCGCCAATGACGACCCGACTGGAGATGTACCAACTCTTCCGTTTTCGGGTTCGCTTCAAAAGCGCCATGACGCGTACATAAATAAGTATCAGTCAACGTCAGCGCCGGAATAGTCTGGCGACAGTGTGGACACTGTATTTCAGGTCCAAATATTGGGTACTGTAAGCCTGGATTCATCATGAAGTGTGTACAAGCATAGTTTTATTTTTACCAGCACCAATAGGTTGGATTTAACACTTCGGCTCTACTACTTTGAGTGAGTTGCCGCAAAAGCAAATCTCAGCAGTTTTTTCCTTAGCGTACAGACCAAACGACTGTGGTATCCTGGTTGTGCAACCAGCCTCAAAGGTTGGAGTTTTTCCAGTGTTCCTGGGTACCATATCAATATTCTATCGTGTCTACTGTTTCCTATTGGACATCTCCCGATTTTTCTCAAGCTGCCTTTATCGCAACCAACGCCGTTGTTGTCGGATCAGTCAGGATCGCAGCAGGGGCAAGCATCTGGTATGGTGCAGTAGTGAGGGGGGATGTAGAACGTATTGAAATCGGCGAATGCACAAACATACAGGATGGAGCCATTTTACATGGTGATCCTGGTCTGCCCACCATCTTAGAAGATCATGTTACTATAGGACATCGTGCCGTGGTACATTCTGCCCATATTGAACGGGGGAGTTTAATTGGCATCGGCGCGATAATTTTAAATGGAGTCCGCGTTGGCCATAGTAGCATCATTGGCGCTGGTGCAGTTGTTACCAAAGACATACCCCCATTTTCCCTAGTAGTTGGCATCCCCGCTAAAGTCGTCCGTCAACTCACAAAAACGGAAGCTGCCGAACTCATAGAACACACCCAAAAGTACCACAAATTAGCCCTTGTTCACGCCGGTAAGGGGGATGATATTGGTTTTAGGTAATATTATTCCCAATCACCAGTCACCAATCACCAATCACCAGTCACCAGTCCCCAGTCACCAGTCACCAGTCCCCAGTCACCAGTCACCAGTCCCCAGTCCCCAGTCACCAGTCACCAGTCACCAGTCCCCAGTCCCCAGTCACCAACTTCAACATTCTTGACAATGCCCCTTGGAAAAATACCCGACTTCAGATAAAAATAAAAATTGATATCTGTTGACAAAACTTTAATTTCTAGATAACAGAGGTTTCTAAATATGGACATTGATACCCGTGTAGTCATCGTTTTAGCACCATTAGCCATTGCAGCAGGTTGGGCTGCTTTTAATATCGGTGCTGCTGCAATCAGACAAGTGCAAAACTTTTTAAATAAAGAAGCATAATTTAGGTAATGGGTAATGGGTAATAGGTAATGGGTGATAGTTCTCCAATTACCAATTACCAATTACCAATCACCAATTACCAATTACCAATTCTGTGAACATCAACTCCCTACTGCAACCCTTTCAACACTTTGGCGTTAACCTGGGACTATCCCGCATTGTCAAATTATTGGCAAATCTTGACAATCCCCATCAAAAAGTACCAGTGATTCATGTTGCTGGAACTAATGGTAAAGGTTCTGTTTGCGCTTATCTATCATCTGTTCTCACTGAAGCCGGTTATCGCACAGGAAGATATACTTCACCTCATTTAATAGATTGGCATGAGCGCATTTGTATTAATGAACAACCCATCACTTCAGAAAATCTGTTTCAATTAATACAGCAAGTTCAAGAAGCAATAGATAAAAATGGAGAATCACCGACCCAATTTGAAGTAATTACCGCAGCCGCTTGGTTATATTTTGCACAGCAAAAAGTCGATATAGCCGTGGTAGAAGTGGGATTAGGTGGTCGTTTAGATGCGACTAATGTTTGCGAAAAGCCTTTAGTAACAGTAATAACTTCTATTAGTAGAGAACATTGGCAACAATTAGGACCCACAATATCTGATATTGCCAGAGAGAAAGCGGGTATAATTAAAGCTGGATGTCCTGTAATTATGGGACCTTTACCAGAAGATGCCGAAAAAGTAGTAATATCCCGCAGTTTAGAATTACGAAGTCCGATTTTTACCCCGCAACCAGCAGTAGAAATTAATCCTGGATGGGCAGAATATCAGACAATTGAAAATTCAGGATCAATTAAATATAAATTACCATTAAAAGGGCAAATTCAATTAACAAATTCTGCCTTAGCATTAGCCGCTTTAGAAATATTACAACGACAAGGATGGGAGATTTCTGAACAAGCAATTATTAATGGGATAGAAAAAACCAAATGGCCAGGAAGAATGCAATGGTTTACCTGGAAGAATAAACAGAATAATCACGATTATCAATTATTAATAGATGGCGCACATAACCCAGCATCAGCAGCAGTTTTGAGAAATTATGTAGATAGTCTTACCCCATCCCGCAAGCAGGGAGGGGAGTATAATTCTATAACTTGGGTAATGGGAATGTTAGCGACAAAAGATCATGGTGATATTTTTCAAGAGTTGTTAAAAAAAGGAGATAAATTATATTTAGTACCTGTGCCTGATAGTAATTATGCAAATTTAGAAGATTTAAAAAAATTAGCTTTAGAAATTTGTCCAGATTTAGGTTTTTGCAGCATCTATGAAGATGTATTTTTGGCTTTAGATGCTGCTTTCACCTCTTCAGAAAACCTGGTTATTTTATGTGGTTCTCTTTATCTCATCGGCTATTTTCTAGGTAATTCATAATTAGGGTTTGCTGAAAAAGTCCCTTCGTTGAGGCAGGGAATAGGGAATAGGGAATAGGGAATAGTTTTAGCTATCTGTTATCCCCAGATTTTCTAATTTATGAGACCCAAAATGCACAGTTTTTAAGGTATACCCTTCAAAAATCTTGCACTTTCTTTCCTCCTGATCAGCCTCAAACCTTTGATTTACCAGTATTTTGGGTTTATTCAGCAAGCCCTAATTATCAATTGTCAATTGTCAATTATCAATTACCTATTATCCCATTGTTGTGCTGCATCTGTGACAGCTTGATCAACTGTTTTTTGTTTTAACATTGCCGCTTGGAGATTTTCATAAATTGCCTTTTGCAACAATTTAAAATCCTTCATTTTGGGAGTTAAAACTTCTGCTTTTTGCATTTGTTCAGCACTGATAATTCTGGCTTTTTCCACAGTAGAAGCATTAGCCGGAACTTCCTGAAAATAACTATCTGATAAAGCTTTCACCGTCGAAGGTAAAACATTTGCAGCTTTAGCAAAAGCTAATTGATTTTCGTCATTGGTGACAAATAAAGCAAATTTCACTGCTGCATCAGGATTTTTGGTAGCACGGGGGATGACAATATTCATTACAGCCACATTTTTCTTACCTGTATCACCGGTTATTTGGGGTGCGATCGCCGAAGCTTTAGCAATTTCTGGGGCATTATTAGAAATAGTCTTCAAAAACTCAGGACCAGAAGCTAAAAACGTCGTTTCCCCAGATTGGTATAAATCAATAGCATGACGATGGCCTTGAGTCAATGATTCTTTAGGTAGTAATCCTTTCTGATATAAATCTACCCAATACTGAAAAGCTGCTTTTCCTTGTGGTGTGTTAAAAGCCGCCTTACCCTCAGCATTTACCAAAGTCACACCCATTTGCACAAAAGATTCCAAAACCTCACCAGAATCTTGAGGTACAAAAGTAGCAAAAAAGGCGTATTTACCAGTTTTATCTTTAATTTGTTGCGCCGCTTGTGCTAATTCTGTATAAGTTGCAGGTGGTTTTGTGATACCTGCTTGTTTGAGCAAATCAGTGTTATAAATAGTTAACCTCGTAGTCAGATACCAGGGAATCCCAAAACTTTTACCATTGAGGGTACTAGCTTGCCAAATATTGGGCAAATAGGAGGAACGGACTTCACTAGGGACCTTTGCATCCAAATCTAACCAGGCATTTCTTCCTGCTAGTTGGGAAGCAAAATCTGGGTTAAGGTTAACAACATCTGGGGGCGTTTTTGCGGAGACAGATGTTAAAATCTTGTTCTCCATCGCAGCCCAAGGAACATCCACCCATTTGACTTTGATACTGGGGTTTTGGGATTCAAAAGTCGAAATCAGACTTTGGAAGTAGTTAGTAAATTGGGGTTGGAGTTGCATCGTCCAAAACTCAATGGTGGCGACTCCTGAAGCAGCAGGTTTTGTAGTTGTACTCACATTACCCGTGCTGCAACTGACCACCCAACTAGCTAATAAGCCAAACAAAACCCAAACAGTTAGTTTTTGTAATTTTTGCAATCTGATCATCGTGGTAATATTTTTACGATTAACGAGGGTGATTGGTGATTGGTGATTGGGGACTGGGGACTGGGGACTGGGGACTGGGAAAGAAAATTTTAGATTTTAGATTTTAGATTTTAGATTGGAGTTAACAAAAACAATCCAAAATTCTTGCATCCAAAATCCAAAATAAATAACTCCTGACTCTTGTACGGGCGAAGTAGGGGCGAAGCATTCGGAAAATAACCTGTGATAAAAATTGATAATTTATCGCCCGAATGCTTCGCCCTTACAGGAAAATAGCCTTTTCATAAAATTGATAATTGGTCGCCCGAATGCTTCGCCCCTACGACTCCTGACTCCTTATCATAAATTTTCCATTTAGCAATCTAGCAGGTAAAACTGTGGTTAGCATCTTGAGTAATCTTGGTAATCTCCTTGGTAAATCCAACAAAGGTGTTGGTATTGAACTAGCACCAGATCGAATGAACATAGTTCAAATGCGTAAGCAGCGCCAAGGTTTAAAAATAGAATCTTTGATAACTTACCCCGTCCCAGAGGGAATAATTATAGATGGTAAGATTAACGATTCTCCCCGGATGGCGGAAATTATCCAACAGGCAATAGCTGAAAGCAAAATCCAAGCTTCCCGTTTTGCTACTTGTATTCCCGGAAAAGATGCTATTGTGCGTGTGATTCCTGTACCAGCTGAATTGGATGATAAAGAGTTGCGGGACATTGTGCTTAACCATGAAGCAGCATTGTATTTACCCTATCCACGAGAAGAAGCTGATGTAGATTATCAAAAATTGGGGTATGTTGTAGACGAGGATGGCATTGAAAAAGTACAAGTGCTTTTGGTTGCCACTCGTAAAGAAGTGACAGATACCTATATTAATACTTTTGCCGAAGCTGGATTAGCAGTTGATGTTTTAGAGATTAACAGTTTTGCTCTGATTAGAACTATTCGGGATCAGTTGCGACTATTCGGACCCCAAGAAGCAGCAGTTTTAGTTGATATTGAATTTGATAGTACAGAAATTGCCATCATTATCAATGGAGTACCACAATTTTCTCGTGCTGTGCCTATAGGTACATATCAACTGCAAGCGGCTTTATCTAGGGCAATGAATTTGCCCATATCACGGGAGATGGATATGTTGATGGATATGATTATTCCCGCAAATCCTTTGGATGTAGCTAGAACCGGGCTGACTGGTGCTAATCCTGGTATGAGTCCGATGTTAAAAATACTAGGAGAATTAGCTGATGAATTACGTCGTTCTATAGATTTTTATATCAATCAGAGTGAGGGTTTAGAAGTTGCACAGATTTTACTAGCTGGTATGGGAGGAGGATTGCAACAACTGGATGAATTTTTTACTCAAAGATTAGGTTTTCCTACTACTCAAATAGATCCGATCAGAGATTTATCTTTGGAAGTAGAAGAAGATAAATATCCCCCAGTGCAACGCCCTGGTTTGGGGATAGTTCTTGGTTTAGGAATGCGGGAGGCATAAAAAAATGTACAGTCTAGATATTAATTTTCTCAAAGATCGCTCACCTGCTGAGTTGGATAATAATAAACCTGTTAGACCAAAAACTGATATCACTGAATATACACCAGCTTTATTGGGAGTCGGTGTGGGTTTGTCTATTCCAGCTTTGGTGTTTGGTGTTTTGTTGTTTTTACAAGCCCAAAATGCAGGACTAGGACAACAAATTGCCCAACTAGAGGAGGAAAACAAAAACCTAGATGTAAAATTAGCCGATATTCAGAAAATTAAGGAGGAAACAAAAGGCATTAAAGATCAAACACAAGCTTTAGTCACAGTGTTTGATCAGATTCGTCCTTGGTCAGCAATGTTACAGGATTTACGCGATCGCATTCCCGCAAATGTACAGTTGGAAACCATTAAACAAATTCCACCTGTGATCAAAGCCAAGAACAGTGAAGACGACAGTAACAATGCCGGAGAATTAGAAATTACAGGTTATGCCCGTTCTTTTGCTGATGTCAATGACTTTCTGTTAATTATGGGCAAATCCAAGTTATTTAAGCCCGAAGAAAGCAGAATTAGTACAGCGGAATTAGTTGATGCACCTGAGATCACTGGTGCTGTTCCACCTGAGACGAAAAATGAAGTGAAATTTAAACCTCCTCAAGTAGTTAAATACACTATTAAAGCTAGTTTAAGTCCTGTACCTGCATCGCAATTAATCCGTGATTTAGAACAAAAAGGTACAGTCGGATTAGTTGAAAGAATCCGTAACTTGCAAAAAATAGGAGCCATTAAATGACAGTCAGTGATGATTTAAATTTTTCTAAAAACGCCAATTTTGATGAGGCTGGATCTTCCTATCCTGTTGCCTTTGGTGTGACTTTTATACCTAAAGTAACTGGTGGGGTAGTTGGTGCTATGGGCTTGCTAGGCGCTGTTTATATGATACTAAACATGGTCATGCCAGAGTTTACCAACTTCCAAGACTTGCAAACCAAAAGTAAGGACTTGCAAGGACAAGTAGACCAAAAAAATCTCCAAGCTAAACAAGCATATAAATTACTAGGAGAATTAGCTCAATCTAAGCAACAACAAACCCAAGTTTTAGCTTTATTTGCTAATGAAAAAAGTCTGGATACATTACTTTTGGATACCAGTCGTTTGGTAGATTCCAGTAATGCTACAGCTATGGGCAGTAATGCCATTAAAGCCCAACTGAAAAAGTTTGCACCAGCAGGAGAAAAACCAGAAATTATTACTGATGGTAGTCTGGGAGACAAAGTTAACAACAAACTCAAACGCCAAGTTATCAAAGTAGAAATAGAAGGCAATTTTGAACAAACTCAGGCAATCATGCGTAATATTGAGCGATTACAGCCTTTATTACTCGTGCAAAATTATGATTCTAAATTAGTACCACCAGAAAAAGAAGATACAGATGATAAGCAAAAAGGAGTGAGTACAGGAGTCGGCAAAATTTCTACTTCCTTTGACTTAGTAGCATTAATGCCATTAACTGCTGAAGAACAGGCAGAAGCAGCAGCAAAAACCGCACCACCGCCTAAGTAACCTGCAAAAATCCTGAGTGCTGATTTGTCACTTATATGGCAATTCCATGTACAATGGATGACTATTAGATTTTGGCTTAATAAGTAGATATACAGACTGTTTTTTATTGAATGTGAGGAATGAACTGTGAAACAAGTTCATAGTAATGTTTTAATTTCTAGTGCGGTTGCTTGTGTCGTTTTAGCAGCACAACCTGTTTTGGCACAGACCACTCAAATTACAGAAGTGAAACTCAATCCCGTTGATGGGGGAATTAGTGTAATTTTAAAGACATCTTCTGGAAATAAACCCCAGATTTTCACCACTAAAAGAGATAAAGCCTTAGTTGGAGATATTATTAATACGCAACTGCGTTTACCTCAAGGAAAGAGTTTCCGTCAAGAAAAACCCGCACCGGGAATAGCATCTGTAGAAGTTAATCAGTTAGATGCTAACAGTGTCCGTGTTACCGTCATGGGTATTGATAACGCTCCTGCTGGTAAACCTGTAGTCCGTGAAAATAACAATCTGACTCTTGGTTTTACTACCACAGGAGACGCGACAGCAGCAGCACCCACACCAACCACAACCCCAACCACACCGAATACAAACACCACAGCATCAGCACCTCCAACTCCCCCTGGTGGTGCTGTAGAATTTGGTAAACAACCAGATGTGTTAGTACCTAACCCAGAAATAACAATTGATGGTAAAAAAGCACAACCAGCAGGACCAAATCAACCTTATAACCTAGCACCGCCTTTTTTACCTAGAGCAGTTGCCCCACCAGTAGGAGATATTACAGTATCTAACATTGATACATCTCCTACAACTATTGATTTAGGAACACAGGAACGAGTACCGCGTTTGGTGTTACGTGATGCACCAGTGAGGGAAGTTTTATCACTATTGGCTCGTGCTGCTGGACTTAACCTGGCTTATGTGGGATCAGAAGGAACAGCGCCACCAGCAGGCCAAACCATTAGCCAAACAATTTCTTTAGATATAGAAAATGAACCAGTGCAGGATGTATTTAATTACGTTTTGCGTTTGAGTGGTTTAGAAGCTAACCGCAGTGGGAGGACAATTTTTGTCGGCGCTAAATTGCCTAATTCTACCCGTGATACTGTAATGCGGAGTTTGCGACTCAATCAGGTTTCAGCTGATGTTGCCATAAACTTTTTAGTAAGTTTAGGAGCAGAAAGTAGTGTCAGTGTTGAAAGAACAATTACTAATGTTGTTTCTACTAAGGTAGGTGAGGAGACAGCCAAGAATAACCAAGAAGAGGTAAAAATACCAGAAGTAAAACCTCTGAGTCTTGGCGATGACGACTTTAAAAATATAACGCCTTTACTAAGAGGTTTACAGGCTGTAGGAGACTTGCGAACAAATTCTGTTACCTTGATTGGTTCTCCCAAGTTAGTTGATATGGCAATATCTCAACTGACTCAGCTTGATATTCGTCGTCGTCAAGTGATGGTGAACGTCAAAATTATTGATGTTAACCTATCAAATTTTCCACAGTACAACACCAGCTTTTCGTTTGGTATCGGTCGTAAGTTACGGTTCAACAGTAGTGATGGTTTAGCAAGCGTAGTATTTGATGGCGATGGTAGACTAACCTCTAATAGAAGTATTGTCGCTACTTTGGATGCTACAGTGGAATCTGGCAACGCTAAAATTTTGACTGACCCTACTTTAATAGTGCAAGAAGGTCAAACAGCCAGTGTTAATCTCACTCAAGAAGTCGTGGGCAATTTCAAAAGAGATATCACAGATACTGTGGGAGGTTCAAGAGAAGTTATCACAATTGAAAAAACCAATGTTGGTCTGACTTTAAGTGTAAAAATCGAACGCATTGACGATAATGGTTTTGTATCTCTATCAGTAGCTCCTGTTGTTCGCGCTCCCGCGGATGCAGAAGTTGTAGAAAATGCAGGACGAGTTGTTTTGATATCTGAACGTTCTCTCCAGTCTGGCTTAATCCGCCTGCGAGATGGTCAAACTCTAATTCTGTCCGGTATTATTCAAGACCAAGATCGGGCAACAGTTAACAAAGTTCCTATCTTGGGTGATATTCCTCTAATTGGTTCGTTGTTTAGAAGCACCAATAGAGAGAATGTTCGCAGAGAGGTAATTGTATTACTCACACCACAGGTAATGGATGACACAGAGCGTTCTAGCTATGGTTATAACTACAATCCTAGTCCCCAGGTGCGGTAAACGCTTGAGCGTAGGGGGTTGAGAGTTCCTGGTAGTCGGTAGACTGTGCAAATACCCGGATTGTTGGATGATTCGGGTATTTCAGGTGTCTTTAATGGGTAGCAAATTCCGTAAATTCGCGCATTTCTGGAGAATGAAAAGCTAAAACTATATCTTGTTTGGGTACGCCTTGTTCAAGCAAGAGAGTAGCAATTCCTACTTCAGTTCCATCATGCTGTATCCAGATTTTGCCGTTTTTGATATCAATGTGTATACTACATCCATGAGTGCGATTATTCCCACGCCAACCAGTATGTAAGAGAAGATAGTGGTCATTTTGGGTATCTATAACCGCTTGTGCTTCGATTTCTTCCGGTGTAAATCGTCTTTGAGCTTTTTCTAAAATTAGATTCTTAACTATTTCACGATACTCTTCTACTGCCATTTGACAATTATCTCCTGTTTTGGCTCATAAATGAGTAAGTTGATTTGGTTTCTAGCAATTACAGAACGGGTAAAACGTCGCTGAAAAAATGATTTGTAAATTGAATCGGGTATTGCCAGATATAGTTTTCTTTGTGGATCAAATTCTTCAAGAGCAAACTGGTAGTTAAGAAACTGCCCAAGGGCGGTATGAAATTCAGAAACGTTTGATCCGCTTATAAAGCTTTTGATTTCAACGGCAATCTTTTCTTCTGCTCGTTCAGCTGCTAACATCTGTGCAGCTAGATCAATTTCAAAGTCTACATCTCCCACGCTTACCTCATAAGGGTCAGCAGTTATTATCCATCCTTCCTTCTCTAAAGCAGTTCTTACTGCATAGTGAAAACGATCCTTTGCCATGTAACATTATCCTGACTCATAACCTTAAAACATTAGTACCATTTTAATGTAACTTAGGACTCACACAACAATGTATTGACATTGTGTACACGATTATTTATAATAAGCTAAAAAGTTTGGTTGTGAAATTATAATTGCTGATAGATTTTATCCATCAAGTAAAACCTGTTCTCGTTGTGGGCATAAAAAAGAAAGTCTTTCTTTATCCGAAAGAATTTATTGCTGTGAGAACTGCGGTTTTGAGATAGATAGGGATCTAAACGCTGCAATTAATTTATCGCGTCTGGCTAAGGCGTGAAAGTCTACGGAGGGATAACTGCTCCCATGCTCCCGTTGAAGTAGAAAGTAAAGTCTAGTTTTGTCTAGGTTTTATATAGCAGTAATTCAAATTCAGGAAACCAAAATGGCAGCTTCCTTTGAAATGGATAATCCTGGACGCAATCAGGTTATTAATATTAGAGTTCAAGAAAAACAGCGTAATTTAATTGATTATGCTGCATCAATTCTTGGTAAAACTCGTTCTGATTTTATGCTAGATGTCGCTTGTAGAGAAGCGGAAAAAGTAATTTGTGATCAAACTTTTTTTGCGTTAGATGAAAAAAAATATCAAGAATTTATTGATATTTTAGATGCACCACCTAAAGCAGATGAGGAACTACGTAAGTTTTTAGCTGCTAAATCACCTTGGGATTAAGAATGGATCAGAGGAAAATTATAGAAGCTCCTCAACCAATTAATTCTAGCCATGATATATCACAATTCAATTCAAGGTCAGAAACTTTAAATAATTGGTTGAGGGAAAAAGCATTTAAAAATGAGGGTGATACTGCTAGAACTTATGTTGTAATTTGTGAAAACAAAGTAATCGGTTATTACTGTTTGGCAAGTTCTGGTGTATATCACTCGGTGGCTATTAGAAAAGTCAAGCAAAATGCACCAGATCCAGTTCCTTGTATGATCATTGGTAGGTTAGCTGTTGATGAACAATGGGAAGGGCAGGGTATCGGATCTGGTTTATTAAGAGATGCAATTTTTCGGGTTTTACAAGCATCCAAAGTTGTCGGCATACGGTGTATTTTAGTTCATGCTAAAGATGAAGCAGCTAAACAATTTTATCTAAAACATAAGTTTAAGCCCTCACCCATAGAATCTTTAACATTAATGTTGCCTTTAAAAGATATTGTGGCGAATATTTAAGATGTATAAACGCTTCATTCAACGTCTCTAAAAGGCTTTTAAACTTTGTTTTGTGGTTCATTTACCTGACAATTGGGGAGCATCCCAAATGTGTAATTTGATTTTTTGGGAATCTTTGAATTCCTACAAAGTCCTAATATGAATGAACCGCAAAGAACGCAAAAGACACAAATTTAAGAGGGTTTAAGAGGGTTTTTGGTATTGCTGAGTTGATTTTTGCAAAATTTGGATGCTCCCGAAAATTGCTGTACCCAATCCCCAATCCCCAGTCCCCAGTAAGCATTTATTCCTAAAAATTCGGTGTTTCCAGGGCAACTATGCAGCAAAAAACACAATAAATTCTGAAATCTATATAAATTAATGCTTTCACCTATGCACTTCTGGCTACAACACCTTAGAATGATTCATTGAAAAGTCGAGCCAATCTGATTTACAGGGGTTTTGAGTGTAAATACTCTCAAGGGACGATTTTTGTAATGCTGCCAACAGAGATTTCCGTAAAGATCCGACAAAGTACATCTTGACTAAATCTCAATTAAACCTCAAGGAGTTTGATATGAACAAAGGCGAATTAGTTGATGCAGTGGCGGAAAAAGCCAGTGTGACAAAGAAACAAGCGGATGCGGTGTTAACTGCTGCTATTGAGACAATTATTGAGGCTGTGGCTTCAGGCGATAAAGTCACCCTGGTGGGATTTGGTTCTTTTGAATCACGGGAACGGAAAGCTCGTGAAGGCCGCAACCCCAAAACCAATGAAAAAATGGAAATTCCAGCTACCAAAGTTCCTGCTTTCTCTGCTGGGAAGCTCTTTAGAGAAAGAGTAGCACCCCCAAAAGAGTAGGTTCTGTTCTAGGAAGTCTATTTTTGATGCGACAACAGGCACACGGGGGAAATTTAGCTTGGGCAGCGGCGTTAGCTGGCTGTTCCCCGGATGCTATTGTCGATTTTTCTGCCAGTATCAGCCCGTTGGGACCTCCAAACAGCGTTATTGCTGCGATCGCCTCCCAATTTGGTAATCTTAAACACTATCCTGACCCAGATTACAGCGAACTCAAACTAGCTCTGGGTCACTTTCATCAGTTACCACCTGAGTGGATTCTGCCGGGAAATGGTTCAGCAGAATTATTGACTTTACTAGGTAGGGAATTAGGACAATTAGCGGCTACAATGTTAATAACTCCAGCCTTTGGCGATTATTACCGCACCCTAGCGGCTTATAATGCTAAAGTGCTGGAGTTTCCTATTTTGGGGATTGGGGATTGGGGACTGGGAAAGATTTATTCCGTATTTTCCTCAGATACCCCGTCTAAAAATTGTGGTTTATTGCTAAATAATCCACATAACCCAACGGGTAAGCTATTTTTACGGGATGATATTTTGCCGTACCTGAAAGATTTTGCTTTGGTGGTGGTGGATGAGGCGTTTATGGATTTTCTGCCTCCTGATCAGGAACAAAGTTTGATCGGATTGGTACAGGAATATGAGAATTTGGTGATATTGCGATCGCTCACCAAGTTTTACAGTCTACCTGGGTTAAGGTTAGGATATGCGATCGCTCACCCGGACTTGCTCAGAAAATGGCAATCATGGCGAGATCCCTGGCCTGTGAATACCTTAGCTGCTGCTGCTGCGATCGCCGCACTCGAAGATACAGACTTTCAACAACAGACCTGGAAATGGCTACCACAGGCACGAAATCAACTTTTTCAGGGTTTATCGGCAATTAACGGATTAAGACCCCTAGAGGGCGCTGTTAACTACCTATTGGTAGAGTCTCAACATTCAACTTCTCAGTTACAAGAAAAATTACTTCAGCAATACCAAATTTTAATTCGTGATTGTCGCAGTTTTAAAGAGTTGGGCGATCGCTTTTTCCGTGTCGCTGTCCGTTCCCAATCTGATAACCAACGCCTACTAACAGCCCTTAAATCAGTTATCAGGTGACTGGTGACTGGTGACTGGTGACTGGTGACTGGTGACTGGTGACTGGTGACTGGGAGGATGAATAACCCAATTCCCAATTCCCAATTCCCCATTCCCAATTCCCAATTCCCTATTCCCTATTCCCAATTCCCTATTCCCAATTCCCAATTCCCAATGAAAATTGACTACGATATTGTAATTATTGGTGGTAGTATTACTGGATACCAAGCGGCTTTAGCTGCAACCCAACTACAAGCGAAAGTTGCCTTGGTACAGCCTCAAATACACTATGAATTAAACTATCATTACCCACTCAGCGAACTAAGTAAAATCTCACAGCAGTGCGTTGATATGGCAACTATTGGCATTATGACCGAGAGTAAAAACATCAAATCATATTTTCACCGGAACAAGCCAATTAACAATACTGGAGTACCAAAAAAATCGCAAATTTCCATATTGCAACCGACTTGCAGCTATTCCTACCCACAAGCGAAGTTGTATGCTCAAAGCATTGCAGCAAATATCAACCAACTTAATTCTCTTGCTAATTTGTCTGCCCAAGGTGTTGATGTAATTATTGGTAATGGGAAATTTCAAACTTCTCCCAAGCTGAGTTTTGCAGTGAATGACAGAATTTTAAGCGCCCGTACCTATTTACTCGCTTGCGGTTCACGTCCAAAAATTCCCGATATTGAAGGTTTAAACACTACAGGTTATCTCACCTTAGCGAATATTTGGCAATATTTAGAAACACCAAACCCTCCAAAAAATTGGGTAATTATTGGTGGTTTACCCCAAAGTATTGAAATTGCCCAAACTTTAGCTCGTTGGGGTTGCAACATCAATTTAATATTAAATCATCCTAGTGTTTTTTCTGATCTTGAACCAGAAATAAGACAATTATTGATAGCACAATTAGAAGCTGATGGTGTGCGTATTTTTAACCAAACAATCGTCACCCAAATACGAAAAATTGAAGATCAAAAATGGGTGCAAGCTGGAGATAAAGCTATAGAAACTGAAGAAATTTTAATTGCAACTGGACAACAACCAAACATAGATAATTTAAATTTAGCAGCAGCAGGAGTAAAATGGTATCCAAGGCGTTTAGTTGTGAATAAAAAACTCCAAACCACAAATCATCGCATTTACGCTTGTGGTGATATTCTAGGTGGTTATGATATTGCCAACATTGCCAATTATGAAGCTAAAATTGCTGTGAAAAATGCTCTATTTTTTCCCAGACTTGAAGTTAATTATCGTTGTATTCCTTGGATAATATCTTCTCAACCAATGGTAGCGCAAATAGGGTTAACAGAATTACAAGCAAAAAGAAGATATGGTAAAAATCAAGTTTTAGTTTTTACCAACTATTTCAAAACCTTAACAGCAGCACAAATTAAAAATGAAATTACAGGTATTTGTAAATTAATTATTTTAGAAAATGGTCAAATATTAGGATGTTCTATATTTGGTGTAGAAGCGGGAGAATTAATAAACTTAGTAGCTTTAACAATGTCAAAAAATCTGAAAATTGAGAACTTAGAAAATTTAGCTGTTGTTGATCCTAGCTTTTCAGAAATATTACAGCAAACCGCAAGAGAATGGAATAAACAAAAGTTAAATAAAAACCACATTTTGCAAGAGTTTTTGCAAAGTTTATTGCATTTTCGCAGAGATTGGGATTTATAATATTCAACAAAATATTCAACAATAGAAAATTAAAAATTCCCTCTCAAAAGGTTTTATTTGAGATTTACAACCCATTTTGCAAACGCAAAGTTCGTAGTAAGGAATTTATTCCTTACTTGAGGACTGAAGTCCTCACTACGGAACTTAATCTACTTTTGAATTATTTTCTTCCTCTGCGTTCTCTGCGTCTCTGTGTGAGATATAAAAGATGTTGGGTTTCCTCCCGTCAACCCAACGTACTGAGATATAATATCTAATATTCAACAGGTAAGAATCATGACTTCTGTAACCTTACAAATCCCACAATCATTAAAATTCACAGATGATGAATTTGTAGAAATAGTTGCAGCTAACAAAGATTTACGTTTAGAATTATCACATCAAGGGGAATTAATTGTTATGTCACCAACCGGAGGAGAAACAGGAGAAAGAAACTTAGAATTAACTGGACAAGTTTGGTTTTGGAACAGAACACATAAATTAGGAAAAGCATTTGATTCTTCCACAGGTTTTAAATTACCTCTTGGTGGTACTCGTTCCCCCGATGTATCTTGGATAAAAATAGAAAGATGGAATGCACTGACACCAGAACAAAGAAAAAAGTTTTTACCTTTATGTCCTGATTTTGTGATTGAATTAGTTTCTGAAAGTGACGATTTAGCTGATACCCAAGCCAAAATGCGGGAATATATTAATAATGGATTGCGTTTAGGTTGGTTGTTAAATCCTAAAGATAAACAAGTAGAAATATATCGTCAAAATCAAGCAGTAGAAATATTAGAAAATCCTCAAAGTTTATCTGGGGAAGATGTGTTACCAGGTTTTATTTTAGATTTACAACCCATTTTTTAAACGCAAAGTTCGTAGTAAGGAATAAATTCCTTACTTGAGGACTGAAGTCCTCACTACGGAACTTAATCTACTTTTGAATTATTTTCTTCCTCTGCGTTCTCTGCGTCTTTGCGTGAGATAAAAAAGATGTTGGGTTTCCTTTCGTCAACCCAACCTACTATTAAGGGACTTCAATGGGAATCAAAGAATTTTCCGGTAAATAACTGTGATAACAACCATCATCAGCTAATACTAAAACCAACCTTACAGGATAGTCAGGAGGAACTTGCAAATCTGCCCAAGGTACTGCTATCTCTAAACAAGAGTTTAACGCAACTTGGGCGCGAGTTGCGCGGGGATGCCATTGATAATGTTCTGCTGCTTCTCGAAAATAAATTGTTTGGGAAATTAGGTTAATTTCTAAATGATGGTGAAAGAAATAATTAACCGGTGCAAGATCAGGAACTTCTGCTAAAGGTGCAGGACTATTGATCATTGGTCTATCGGGATAATACCACAATAAATTTAATTCTTTGGGTAGTTCTTTTCCTGGTGTGACACCGCTTTTAAAGTCTACTCGCACATAGAAATTTAGGTGATCAACACCGTAAAAAATGCGTTGTACTAAACTACTTTGGTGCATTGTTCCCCGTGAACCACCTACTTCTATTCTGCCGGCTTTATCCCAGTCTTGTTCATCCCCTTTACCGTCAATTATGGGATGAATAAAACTTTCTGGACGATGATCTAATTTGGCTTCGTGGACTTCTAATGGTTGGGTTAAATAGGCTGGTATGGGTTCATTTAATGCTTTATAAATGCCATATAAATGTTCTCTAAATAGTTGATCAAATATGGCATCTTGATTTGATGAATGTCCTTCTCCAAACCACCAAAACCAATCTGAACCTTCAGCAGCATATAATGCTTCCCACGCTGCGGGGTTATTTTCTTCGGTTGCTTCGGGATGTTTTGCTAAGGTTTCTCTTGCATGGGTTAAATAGTCCCAAGCGCGGTTTTTTACAGGATCACCGATCCAAGTTGTAAAACTGCCATCTACCCATGAACCGCTATGTAATTTTTCACCGGGAATAGTTGCTGTAGCGGGGTATTTTTCGAGAAATTCGGAAACAGTAACCAGTTTGATATTTTCTTGATTACTCAGGTTTTCATACAATGTTTCTAGGAAAATTTTACCATCTTGGGGATAAAATTCCCAGCAATTTTCCCCATCCAAAGCAATGGTAACTAACCAAGGTTGTGAAGTTGGGTTTTCTCTTTGTTTTCTAGCGATCGCCTGTAAATGTCCTACTAAGTCTGCAACCGCCTGTTTTGGCTGCATTGCACCATAAGTAAAACCCACTAAATCTGATAATCTATGATCCCGGAATACAATGGAAACCTCACCTGCGGGAGTTTGCAAACGATAGGGACGGTATAATAATTCTGGTTGTTGTAAATTTCCCGCCCCATCCCGATGAAAGAAATGTTGCAATGTCCAACCTAAAACCGCTTCATCTGAGCAAATCCACTTAAACCCCTGTTTAATAATATACGGTAAAATTTCTGGGCTGACGGACTGTTCTGAAGGCCATAAACCTCTGGGTGCTTGTTCAAACCTATCTTTATATAAATTCCAGGCTTTTTGTAAATGGCGGGGAATATCTTCCGCCCACTGGAAACGCTGGTTAGGTAATGTCATTTGTGGCACTGCCACCCGTCCAGAGTTGGTATCAGCTAACAGGGGTAAAATGGGGTGAGTGTAGGGGGTGGTGGTAACTTCTAACTGGCCAGTTTCCTGCATTTTCCGGTGTTGGGGAATAATGCGACTGAGGATTTGTTTTTGTTTAGAATAGATCCGTTGGCGATCGCCTAAAGTAAAATTACGTCCTTGTTTTAACCAAACTGCAATTTCTGGATCATCCCAAAATAAAGGATCAATCCACGCTAAATTATGCCAAGCTAATAAATCACTATAATCTACAGCTTGCCAATTTGCTAAACACCAACCTTGACCCTTTTCCTGTCTTTGATAATACAATTGGGCATAACGGGGATGGGGGTCAATTAAAGTATGATGGTTAGCATCAAAAAAATGTTGAACAATAAACTCTTTTTGTTCTGTGGTTAACTGTTCCACAGGTGTTAAACTGGCAGTTAAATAAGGGTCAAAAGCATTTCCCGCAATATAATCTTCTAACTGTAAAATCAAAGACGGTACTAAATTCACCGTTTGATGTAATTTCGGGTATTTTTCCAGCAATAATATTAAATCTAGATAATCCTTAGTACCATGTAACCTCACCCAAGGTAAGCGATACTGCTGACTGACAGGAGACTTGTACAATGGTTGATGTTGGTGCCAAATAAACGCGACGTAAAGGGGATGAGACATGATCAATAATATGCTTTTCAGGATTTACTAATAATTTTCAATTATCAATAATGGTAATGGGTAATTGGTGATAGTTGATAGTTGATAGTTGATAGGGAAACATAAAGATTGATTACCCACTCACCAATCACCAGTCACCAGTCACCAATCACCAATCACCAACCACCAGTCATCTATCCTTAGATGACTTGTTCAATTTCTGCAATTTCGGGAATCATTTCTTTGAGACGGCGTTCAATACCCATTCTCAAAGTCATTTGTGAACTAGGACAAGAACCGCAAGCACCTTGTAAACGCAGTTTCACTACTGGTCCATCGAGTTCTACCAGTTCCACATTACCCCCATCAGACATTAGATAAGGGCGCATTTCATCTAAGACAGTTTCAACGTTTTCAAGTGTCAATTCCATAGTTTTAGACCTGTTCAGTTAAGGACGGCTTTGAAAGTGGGATTTGCAGATTATCCACCCATTTCCCAAAATATAACAGGAGTCAGGAGTCAGGAGGCAGGAGTTATTTATTTTGGATTTTGGATTTTGGATTTTGGATTGTTTTTGTTAACTCCAATCTAAAATCTAAAATCTAAAATCTAAAATCTAAAATTTTCTTCCCCAATCACCAGTCACCAATCAATTATTGAGATTCAATCTCGCACTCGCTAGGGGAACACAAGACCGGTTGTTGATAAAGTGGGACTGTGAAGGTGACAGTTGAACCAAGACCTTCGCCTAAGCTATAAAAATGTACCTCACCGCCCATTGCTTCTACCAGCTTTTGGGATATGGTTAAACCTAAACCAGTACCTCCGTAGTGACGAGTACGAGAACCATCAACTTGAGAGAATAATTGAAACAGTTTATCTTGTTTGTCTAAGGAAACACCAATACCAGTATCTGCAACTTTAACTTTCACCATGCCGGGATTCTGTGGTTTGCTGGATTTTCCTTTTCCTTTTTTGATAACCCAGTCGGCGCTGATGGTGATTCCACCTTCATGGGTGAATTTAATAGCATTGCCTACCAAATTTAGCATAACTTGTAACAACCTTTGGTAATTACCTTGAACGATAATTTCATCAGAGGTGACAGGCATTTGCATTTGGAAACTGAGGTTTCTCATCTCCGCTTGGGGACGGGTAAAGTTTTCTACATCACTAAATAGCTCTTGAAGTTTGACAGGTGAGCAGTCTAACTCCATTTTCCCGGCTTCGATTTTGGCAATATCCAAAATATCATTGAGAAGATTTAGCAGATGGAGTGATAATTTAAGAGCTTCATCCACAAATTCCATTTGTTCTTCGGGATCATCTGCTATCCCTTCTAAAATCAGCTTTAAAAAGCCAATCATGCCATTTAAAGGTGTATGAATTTCGTGGGATACATTAGCGAGAAATTCGCTTTTTAACCGGGATGCTTCCTCAGCGTTTTGTCTTGCGTATTCTAGTTCTTTGTATAGGGTAGCATGAGCGATCGCTGTACCCAGTTGATCTGCCAACTCTTTAATTAATTCTATTTCCGTTTCTGTTATTAATATTTCTTCACTGCTTAAACTTAACCCAACTAAACCATTTGCTTGGTCTTGATAGTTAGTAGCAAAAAGTAAAAATCTGTGCTGCTGAGAATTTGTTTGAATCGGCATCTCTATGACCATCGGTTCTAGAGTTGCCAAAGCTTGAGCAAAAGCAGGTTCAGAAGATATCTCTATTTCTGAGCCTAAAATGGGCTTGAATGCTGGTTGGTGATATTCTGCGATTACCCTAACTTTTGAATCTCCTGGCTGATAAGGAAAGAAAATACAACGCTCCAGTTTGAGAGTTTGTCCTAAACTGTCAACTGTTTGCTGCCAAATAACATCTATATCCAGTGTCCACCAGATATTTCTGGTGATTTGGTTTAATAGTTTTTGGTATTGCACCAATAACTGTGGCACTTTCCGAGAATGCAAAAATAACTCAAGCTGTGAAGGCGTTTTTGCTGCCTGATTCACTTCTTTACCATGGACTGGAGATGGTAATAGCCTACCCATAACCAAAACTGTGGTTGCGGCTTCACCCAGTTGCGGCATAATTGGAGTAATTGTCAACTCCAACTCTAATAAATATTGACTGCATTTAAACCAACATTGAACTCTCTCTGGGACTAAAGTTGTTAAAATCCTTTGCAAGCCTTCCAAATAGGCAACTTTATCTACTGGGGTAAAGATTTCATTTTCATTAAGCGCATCAACTATTCTCTCAGTGATTAAATCCAGGAGTTCGCTGTACTGCCAATCAAATGTCAGATAACGCCCAGTACCATCTTGGATATATACCAACTCAGATGCAAGAGTTAGTAATAAGCCATCTGTACTGCGGTTAGTAGATTCCAGGTTCTGAGAAAATAGCTTTGGCAATGGGTTATTCGCAGTAATAGTCATTTATCGAGTTGGATAGACAATTTGCTTTCCACCGTGGTTGTACTAAAGCTGCTTAAATTTTGGCATAAAGTTTTACAGCTTTCATACTTTTGACTGTATATTTTTGACTTTTCTGGAATCTGGAGCGTTAAGTTTTACATTTTGTATCATTGGGGACTGGTGACTGGTGATTGGTGACTGGTGATTGGGAAAAATACAAATAACTTCCCCCTGCTCGCTGCTCCCCTGCTTCTTCCCCAGTCCCCAGTCCCCAAATTTCAATCATTCCATTCTCCTCTAGGGGGAATAGGTGTGCGTATTGGTGTGCGAGTTAGTTCATCATCTCTCGGTATGTCGCCGCGTAACCATTGGCGGATGGCGACTTCTATCACCTTACTGGGGTCATTGGTAAGATGCTGAATTTGGGCTATTAATTCAGAGTCTAGGCGAACAGCAATTTCTACCTTGTCTGTATGGATTTTTTCCCCGTTGGTGGGGTTTTCTTGCGTATTCATAGGTTTACGGTTTCCCAAAAAATTACCAAACTTAGATGATTCAGTTTTTAGGTGGCAGTTTTAATATACAGTGTCATCATATCTTGAAAATTAATTCACCTGCCTGGGGAATGGAAAGTGGCAGGGGGAGCAGGGAGAGCAGGGGGAGGTAAATAACCCAGTCACCAGTCACCAGTCACCAGTCACCAATCACCAATTACCCATTACCCATTACCCAATAAAGCATTAAAATACATGAAGTAAATAGATTTAACTTTTGATTGCTGCTAAAGCAAAGATGGTATATGACTGACGTTCCCGCAGTTCGCATTCGCAATTTCTGTATTATTGCTCATATTGATCACGGTAAATCTACTTTAGCCGATCGCTTACTCCAAGCTACTGGCACTGTAGACGACCGACAAATGAAGGAGCAGTTTCTCGATAACATGGATCTGGAACGGGAGCGCGGCATTACAATTAAGCTGCAAGCTGCCCGGATGAATTACACAGCTAAGGATGGTCAGCAGTACGTTTTAAACTTAATTGATACTCCTGGTCACGTTGACTTTTCCTATGAGGTTTCCCGTTCTCTGGCTGCTTGTGAGGGTGCTTTATTGGTTGTGGATGCCTCCCAAGGGGTAGAAGCCCAAACTTTAGCAAATGTGTATTTAGCACTAGAGCATAATTTGGAAATTATTCCAGTTTTAAATAAAATTGATTTACCAGGAGCAGAACCAGATAGAGTAGTTAGTGAAATTGAAGAAATTATTGGTTTAGATTGCAGTGGGGCAATTTTAGCTTCTGCTAAAGAGGGAATCGGTATTCCTGAGATTTTAGAGACGATTGTAGAACGTGTACCCCCAGCAGCTAATACGGTTGATCAACCTTTAAGGGCGCTGATTTTTGATAGTTACTACGATAGCTACCGGGGAGTAATTGTTTATTTCCGGGTGATGGATGGGACTGTGAAGAAGGGCGATCGCATCTATTTGATGGCATCGGGTAAGGAATATGAAATTGATGAGTTAGGTGTCCTTTCTCCCACCCAAAAACAAGTTGAAGAACTCCATGCAGGAGAAGTAGGTTATTTAGCCGCCTCTATTAAAGCTGTGGCTGATGCACGGGTGGGCGATACTATCACCTTATCTAAGGCTAAAGCTACAGAACCTTTACCCGGTTACACAGAGGCTAACCCAATGGTATTTTGTGGGATGTTCCCCATAGATGCAGATCAATTTGAAGACTTGCGGGAAGCTTTGGAAAAACTGAGATTGAATGATGCGGCTTTGCAATATGAACCGGAAACTTCTAGCGCAATGGGGTTTGGTTTCCGTTGTGGGTTCTTGGGTTTGCTACACATGGAAATTGTCCAAGAACGGTTAGAGCGAGAGTATAACCTGGATTTAATTATTACAGCCCCATCTGTGGTTTATAAGGTGATCACTATCAAGGGTGAGGAACTGTATATTGATAATCCTAGCCATTTACCTGCGCCCAATGACCGGGAAAGAATAGAAGAACCTTATGTGCAGGTAGAAATGATTACTCCCGAAACCTACGTTGGTACTTTGATGGAGTTATCACAAAACCGCCGGGGTATTTTCAAAGATATGAAATATCTTACCCAGGGACGGACTACCCTAACTTATGAAATTCCTTTGGCGGAAGTTGTCACCGACTTTTTTGATCAAATGAAATCCCGTTCTCGTGGTTATGCGAGTATGGAATATCATCTGATTGGCTACCGGGAAAATCCGTTGGTGAAGTTGGATATTATGATCAATGGTGATCCCGTAGATTCTTTAGCGATGATCGTCCACCGGGATAAAGCTTATGGTGTGGGCAGATCAATGGCTGAAAAGCTCAAAGAACTGATCCCACGTCATCAATTCAAAGTTCCCATTCAAGCGTCTATTGGTAGTAAGGTGATTGCCAGTGAACATATTCCGGCTTTGCGGAAAGACGTTTTAGCTAAGTGCTACGGTGGTGACATCAGCCGGAAGAAGAAACTTTTGCAGAAACAAGCCAAGGGTAAAAAACGGATGAAAGCTGTGGGTACGGTGGATGTACCCCAGGAAGCGTTTATGGCTGTGTTGAAGTTAGATCAAAGTTAATGTATGAGGTGACAGGAGGCAGGAGTCAGGAGTCAGGAGGCAGGAGGCAGGGGAGGTAGAATAAATTTTTCTCGCTGTTCCCTGTTCCCTGTTCCCTGCCTCCACGAAAAATTCATGAATCAAATCGGATCACTATACCTCCCCAGTCCCCAGTCAACTAGATATTTGCAAATTTAAAGTTAACCTGGTTTTTTGATGAAATCGGGTTTTTTTGTAGAGATAAATTGCAAATCAATATGATAAGCTTTATCAAAAAACTATTTATTAAAAAAAACAACAATTTCACTAGGAATACTCGCAGTAATTGTCACACTTCGTATTTTGAGATCAAAGTAGTTTTTTCTATTCTTTCAAGTTTTGTAAATATCGGGGAGTTAAATCAATGAAGATACTGGTACTAAGTTGGGAATTTCCGCCAAGGTTAGTGGGAGGAATTGCCCGTCATGTAGGAGAATTATACCCGGAATTGGTAAAGTTAGGGCATGAGATTCACTTGATTACGCCAGAAGTAAAACAATCATCACTGTATGAAGTAGTTGAGGGTATTTATGTACATCGAGTACCAGTAGCCCATAGTCATGATTTTTTTCACTGGGTAGTAAATTTAAATGAGAGTATGGGACATCACGGTGGTAAATTGATGTTAGAGGAAAGACCATTTGATCTTATTCATGCCCATGATTGGTTAGTTGGAGATGCAGCGATCGCTCTCAAACATACTTTTAAAGTTCCTCTCATTGCTACCATTCACGCCACAGAATACGGACGTTATAACGGTATTTATAATGATACCCAACGCTATATTAGTGGCAAAGAAGAATTATTAGCTTATAACGCTTGGCGCATCATTGTTTGTACTGAATATATGCGGGGGGAAGTAGTCAGAGCATTAAATAGTCATGGTGATAAAATCGACGTGATTTTTAATGGGATTCGCCCAGAAAAAAAGCAACATTACCGAGATTTTCATGCTCAAGATTTTCGTCGCCAATTTGCCGCAGATCATGAAAAAATTGTTTATTACTTGGGCAGGATGACTTATGAAAAAGGTATACCTGTATTGCTTAATGCTGCTCCCAAGGTACTTTGGGAAATGGGCGGTTACGTTAAATTTGTGATAGTTGGTGGTGGTAATACTGACCATTTAAAACAGCAAGCTTGGGATTTAGGAATTTGGGATAAATGCTATTTTACTGGTTTTCTTTCTGATGACTACTTGGATAAATTTCAAACCTTAGCTGACTGTGCAGTTTTTCCCAGTCTTTATGAACCTTTTGGTATTGTAGCTTTAGAAAGTTTTGCTTCTAGAGTTCCGGTTGTGGTTTCAGATACGGGTGGTTTTCCGGAAGTAGTACAACATACGAAAACAGGAATTGTAACTAA
This sequence comes from Sphaerospermopsis sp. FACHB-1094, assembly GCF_014696195.1. Classification (NCBI taxonomy): domain Bacteria; kingdom Bacillati; phylum Cyanobacteriota; class Cyanophyceae; order Nostocales; family Aphanizomenonaceae; genus Sphaerospermopsis; species Sphaerospermopsis sp. FACHB-1094. Next base: position 30,952 of record NZ_JACJPT010000005.1, read on the forward strand.
AGTAAATAATCCAGATTCTTTAGCATGGGGAATTTTAGAAGTTTTGAAAAATCCAGGTTATCGACAATGGTTGATAGATAACGCTTATGAAGATTTAGAACGAAGATTTCGCTGGCCACAATTAGCAAAAGAAACGGAAGCTGTATATGAGAAAGTGGTGAAAGAGCGATCGCAAGTTGATTGGTAATTAAACACAAAGTAAAACTGAGGTTTTCGCAGAGTAGTGGAGATAATATTAATTACTCTGCGTTTTTTGCCGTTAAAAAACAGTACAAAGGCTGTACGCTGGGAATTTACCCCTTGGGAATGCGAGAGTTAGAAATGATGGCTGTTTGCTTCACATTCCTGAGTATGACCAAGGCATTCCCAAATATAGCCAAGTGCTTGAGAAAAGCAAGAACTATGTTGTTGAAGATGGGAACCTTCCTCATATCCCACTTTACAGCAAACCTAAACCGCTACTTGGAAAAAATTAGCCGTGATGTTAGTCCACCGTTACCAAACCCCAATTATAGACCGAATTATAAAGTTCCTTTATTAGCTGGACCTGTACATAATTTGGGTGGGGGTGGTCCTGATGTGGATGATGCGATTCAATGGATGATAAATCAAGTCAGGGGAGGTGCTAACTCTAACAAAAAAGTTAATGTTGTTGTCATTCGTGCTGCTGGTAACGATGATTATAATCAGCTAATTTATAATATGAGAGGTGTGAATTATGTAGAGACTTTAATCATTAGAAATAAACAAGAAGCGAATAGGACAGATATTTTTGATAAAGTCAGAAATGCTGGAGTAATTTTCTTTGCTGGTGGTGATCAATGTGAATATATTCGCAACTGGAAAAACACGAAATTAGAAGCTGCCATCAAATCAGTTTATGATAAGGGTGGGGCTATTGGTGGCACAAGTGCAGGGGCAATGATTCAAAGTGAATTTGTTTATGATTCTTGCGCTTGTGAAGATAGTATTGAAACTAATGAAGCACTGGAAGACCCCTATAGGAATATTACATTTACCTATAACTTTTTCCAGTGGAAGTATTTGCGAAGAACGATTATTGACACCCATTTTGATGAACGCAAAAGAATGGGAAGAATTATGGTTTTTATTGCGCGACAAATTCAAGATGGTGTATCTAATACTGCGTTAGGAATAGCTATTAGCGAAGAAACATCTTTACTTGTAGATAAATATGGAATTGCAAAAGTTATGGGGAGGGGTTCAGTTTATTTTGTTCTTGGAGATCATTCCCCAGAAGTTTGTCAACCCGGAAAACCTCTCACATATTATGATTATAAAATTTGGCGATTTCCTAGAGGTGAAACTTTTGATTTAAATAATTTACCATCTAGAGGTTATTATCTCAGAAGTGTGAAACGGGGAAGATTTGATTCTGATCCTTATTAATGGATGTACAGATCCTCTTGTGGTGCGGGCATCTTGCCCGCTTTATTTTACATCTATAGTTTTTCTTGTTCCCATACTCTGTATGGGAATGAATAAAGCAAGACTCTGGCTTCCGTTTTATTGGAGTCAGAAACTCTATTCAGGCATTCCCAGTCTCTGACTGGGAACGAGAGAACGAGAGAATAATTCACACTTTCGAGAAACTTCTTAAACTTTTCACGGTAGTAATTAAATGTTCGGCAACTTGATCTATTTCATAAACAGTATTAAATCTGCCAATTCCCAACCTTACGGAAGCATAAGCTAAATTTTCCGAATGTCCTAAAGCTGTTAAAACATAGGAAGGTGCAACATTATTGGAAGAACAAGCAGAACCAGAAGATATTGCAACAATTGGTTGTAAACCTAAAGAAAGTGCAGCACCATCCACACCTTCCACACTAATATTTAAATTTCCTGCTAACCTTTTTTCAGGATGTCCATTAAGATAAATTCCCTCCAAAGTTGATAACTGTTTCCACAGTCTTTCTCGCAATTCTATTAACCTTTGATTTTCTGTTTCTTGTTCTTTTAAAGCAATTTCCACAGCTTTACCAAAACCAACAATTTGCGGTGTATATAAAGTTCCAGAACGCATCCCTCTTTCATGTCCTCCCCCATGTTGTTGCGCTGCTAATTTTACTCTGGGGTTACGTCTGCGAACATATAAAGCACCAATACCTTTAGGACCATAAACTTTATGGGCAGTTAAAGACATTAAATCAATATTTAATGCTTGCACATCTAAAGGTATTTTACCAATAGCTTGTGCTGCATCTGTATGAAATATAATTTCCTTTTCTCGACAAATTTTACCGATTTCTGCTAAAGGTTGTAAAACACCAATTTCATTATTTGCAGCCATGACAGATACTAAAATTGTATCAGGACGCAAGGCTGTTTCTAATTGGTTTAAATCAATTAATCCATCTTTTTGGACTGGGAGAATTGTAATTTCAAAACCCATGTTTTGTAAATATTCACAAGGGTCTAAAACTGCTTTATGTTCCGTAGCGACGGTAACAATATGTTGACCTTTGGAAAAATATGCTTCTGCGACACCTTTAATAGCTAAATTATTCGCTTCTGTTGCACCACTGGTAAAGACAATTTCTTCTGGGTTAGCGTTAATAGCAGTGGCTAAAATTTCCCTGGTTTGTTTAACTGCTGCTTCACCTTCCCAACCGTAAACATGACTATTACTAGCAGGATTACCAAACTTTTCTGTAAAGTAAGGTATCATGGCATTGAGTACCCTTTCATCTACGGGGGTGGTAGCTTGATTATCGAGGTAGATGGGACGATTAGACATAAATAAACTCAACAATTAAGTTAATATTTTACCGATTTTTTTGAGGATTTTTAAAACTTGATAAAGTTCGTTTTCCCTTCTATATAAAGTGAATCTATCAGACAAAGCATAACAAGGTTTATCAGTTTGGATGAGTTTAATAAATTGGAAGTCTTCACCATTAATTACCAATGAATATAGGGGGTAATTCGGGTGAGGATTGGCTAACATATAGGTAAGTGCTTGGGGTATGGCTTTAGCTAAGGAAAAATTAGTTCTTTTAGCTTCAATCACTAATAACCATAGCTTATTTTGTAGAACTAAAACATCTATTTTACCTTTAATAATCTCTGTAGTTTCTGATCCAGTTTCTTCATCATCTGTGAAGATTGTTTCACTAATTTCTATAGGTTCTTCTGTGGCAATATAAAAAGGAGAATCATAGAAACCAGCTAAATCTAGTAAGGGAGATAATACTACTAATTTAACTGCATCTTCTAAAGGACTAGATTTTTCTACTAAGTTGAGATAATTCTTTTTGACTCGGTCTAAATATTGCTGTTCTAATTCTGAGATATTAGGTAAATCTTGTTGCAATTCTGTAAAAAAAAGTTCATCTTTAGATTTTTGTAGGGCAAATTTTTGTTTTAATTCCGCAAGGGTAATATTCTGTGCTTGGATAATCTGAACCATATTTATCTAAAAATTAAATAAAGGTGTTATTTATATTATAAAGCCTGGATGATTATTTTCAGGAGGGAGCGATAAATCGCTCACTACAAACTGTTATTTGGTGGTTAATTCTTGGAGTTTTTTCAAGACTGCTTGTGCATGACCTTTTGTTTTGACGTTTGCCCAAGAATGGGCGATGATTTTATCAGGTGAAATCAAGAATGTTGAACGCGCAACACCCATATATTCTTTACCCATGAATTTCTTTAAACGCCATCCACCGTAAGTTTCAATTAATTGATGTTCTGGGTCACTTAATAGGGTAATTTCTAAGTTATGTTTGGCGATAAATTTGCAATGGGATTTACTGGAATCTGGACTTACACCAATTATTTTAGCACCTAAAGCGGTAAATTCTGCGGCTAAATCTGTAAAATCTTTGGCTTCTGTGGTACATCCAGGGGTGTCATCTTTGGGGTAGAAATAAAGGACTATCCACTCGTTGAAGTCAGCGAGGTTCACGAGTTTATCGTTTTGATCTGGTGTGGAAAAATCGGGTGCAGGTTGTCCAATTTCGGGAATGTTGGTCATGATGAAATTTTTAGGTTAATCTGAAATGTAGAGACTTTTCATGAAACGTCTCTACAAGGATTTTACAATGATGATTATATATTAATACTATTGGGTATCCGAGAAGGTAAAAGATAGGGATATTCTACACCTGTTTCTAGGGAACGTTGTTGATTTCGAGATTTAATTTTACTTTCAATCTCTAACAAATCACTTTGAAAATGGGCGAGAATTTGCCGATCAATTTTATCTGCAAACTGAATAAAATCAGAACTTCCTAATTTACTCCAGTTAATTCCACTTAATGCAAAGGTTAATTGCATTTGCTCTAAATCTCTTGCTGTTGAGGGTAAAATTTCCTCTAAACTGGCTGGTGTATCAGGACGAATATAATTTGCTAAGGGTGCGTTAGGAACATAACCAAAATAATCGTATTGACTAAAATTCAAAGCTGCGTGTTGGGGTCCACAGGTAAAGATGACGATAGTTGCAATGTCTATTAATTGTTGCAAACTACCAACTTTTGTAAACCCTGGTACGCGGGGATAGGAAGGTATTTCTTGGGGTTCTATTCCTGATGCTGCTACCATTTCTTTGGGTAACCATGCAGGTGCTTGAGGAAAGTCTGATTTGGGACGGGTGTTTAAAGGTGCGCCTAGTTCTTCCGCCCAATTTTGTAAATAGATGTCTTGTTGTACTGCTTTATCGTCTGGGTAGTAGCGTTGTAAATAACGAGTTGTGTATTTGGCGATCGCCTCCCATAATAACAACGCATCATCCCGATAAGGAAAGTCTGGTAATAATTTCGGTTCTATTCCCCGCACTTCAATATCATTCAACAGAGAATAATACCAAAAAGACTTTTCTCGATAGGCTTTATTCATCAAGTTACCAGAAGTTTTGATAGTAGGAGCCATTAAATTATCAATTGCTGCTCCTTCTGCTAACAATATACTATTTCCCCGGTTATTAATGGCAATTAAAAATTTAAAATGGGGAGATAATAATTGATAAACTGGGTGATTAGTTGGTATTTGTCTAGAAGTAGCAATAGACAAAGATTCCATTGCTAAATGAGTATAAGCTAAATGGGCAATTAATTCATGATGGGTAGCATCCGCAGTTTGAAAATATAACTTTGCTCTCATCCAATCATCTGCTGGTTCTCCTGTAATTCCTGGTGTGACTACTCGACCTTTTTCTAATTGAATTAGTACAGGTTCTAAACCTTTTTCTGTATTGTGAAATAAAGCTACTGGACTACCTACATATTTACCAGTTTGTAAGTCTGTAATTTTCAAATCTTTAAAAATTGGATAGTCAGCAATAAACAACTGATTTTCACTTGCAGATTTTATTAAATCAACAGCACCGTTATTAGCTAATTTGTAAGGTTGAGTAGCTAAAGTTTGAATCAAACTTTGATCATTTGTTTGCACTCTGCGGATAATTGTTGGGTTAGCACCAGCTAAACGTTGACGGACAAATTCTCTATCACTCAAACCTCCATCTCGTTCATGAATTATACTCATAACAGGAGGTTTAACATCTGCTTTTTTCGCTAATGCTTGGTAAAATAAATTTCTTTGTTCTGCGTTTTTTGTGAGGGGAGGTAAATTTTTATCTACATTTTCGACGGCTTTTTTAACAGCAGAAATTGTTTGAATTAATTTTTTTCTTTCTTGGATATAGCTACTATTAAATTGTTCATTGGGCGGTAAATCCAAATTAAACCATCCTGATTGAAAAACTTTGCAGTCTACCAACAAAGTCGATATATTTAACCAATTTTCCTGTAATTCTTCCGCTTTTTTATCTAACTGACTCAGTAATAAAGTCCAAGGTTGGGAAAGTTTCCCCTGTTCTACCAAATTTTCGCTGAGTTTGGTTAAAATATAACGGATAACGCCATCTTCCCCAGTGTAAGGAAATAACCTTGCATATCCTTTTTGATCTAAGTTACTGGGATCATAGCGATAGTAACCTTGTTTTTCTTGTAAAGATGGGTGTTTTGTCATGGCTTTTTCTGGTAACACTTGATATACTGTAGAGGATAATATAGTTATATTTAAATTGCCACTATTTCTAATTTTGATTACATAATTCTCAACTAAGAATACTATGTTACGTGATTTCACTAATCGAGATGAGTTAATAGCTTACCTGCGCGAACAATTTCCCCAGGCCGCAGAACGAGATGATCACATCAGCGAAACTGTGGGTGGAAGGAAAGCAGCAAAAGCGAAGCTAAAACAAGTAGATCCTGTTGCCTACGCAAAAACACGCAATTCTTTAACTGGTGCTGTTACTAGGTTATCACCTTATATTCGTTATGGCGTTTTAAGTTTGCGAGAAATTAGAGATGATATTTTAGAACGGGTGGAAAATCCAGAAGATGCGAGTAAATTAATTAATGAATTAGGATGGCGCGATTATTGGCAAAGGCTGTATGTTAAGTTAGGAAAAGGTATTTGGGAAAATCAAGAAGAATACAAAACCGGTTATAAAGTAGCAGATTACGCAAAAAATTTACCGGAAGATATTATTGAAGGAAAAACCGGACTGGTTTGTATTGATAATTTTAGTCAAGAATTAAGAAAAACTGGCTATTTACATAACCATATTAGAATGTGGTTAGCAGCTTATATTATCCATTGGCGACGTATTCAATGGCAAGCCGGCGCAAAATGGTTTTTGCAACATTTGTTAGATGGTGATCCTGCAAGTAATAATATGTCATGGCAATGGGTAGCGAGTACCTTTAGTCATAAACCTTATTTTTTCAATCGGGAAAATTTAGAACGTTACACAAAAGGGGTTTATTGTCGTCAATGTCCGCTTTATGGTAAGTGTGATTTTGAGGGGAGTTATGAGGAGTTGGAAGCGCGACTTTTTCCCAAAGGTGAGTTTAGTAAAAAGCCTAATAGTCAAAGTTGGCAGAAGGGGAAAAAAGGAAGGTAAAATTAAATTTGTCTGAATCAGGATATCCAGGATTAAAGGATTTACAGGATGGTAATTTTTAGATGGTTGGTTGATGATGAAAGTTGTATTTGTCTGAATCAGGATAACCAGGATTAAAGGATTTACAGGATAGTAGTTTATAGATGGTTTAAATTATGCAAAAACAATCATTAAATCACATCCTAAAAAATCCCCAACTTCCAAAAAACAATCATTCAATAATATCCTGTACATCCTCAAATCCTGGCAATATTTACAAATAAAAGCCGATAGCTATATAATTAAAGAAGATTGTGTTTTACAAATGATGAGGATTTTCATGATGACTACAGCACAGGAAAATAAAAAATCTATTTTAGAAAAACTAGATAATTTAACACCTGCACAACAAGAAAAAGTATTAATTTTTATTGAGTCATTATATCTGCAATCACAACCAAATGATATAGAACAAAAACAACGTCGAAAATGGCAAGAAATCAGAGGTAAAGCACCTTATCCTTTAGTTAGTGAAGATGCTCAAAATTGGGTTTCCAGAAATAGAAACGAGGAAAGTAAAAATAGGGAATTAAATCTCAGAAATGTCTATGAACATTGAAGATTATTTCATTCAGGGTAAAAAGTTATTTTTGGATACAGTACCAGTAATTTACTATGTAGAGAATCATCCTCAATATCAGTCTTCAGTTAACTATGTTTTTCACGGTATAGATTCAGGTTTACTAAGTGCGGTTACTTCTCCTATCACATTATCTGAGTGTCTGGTTTATCCTTATCGTTTAGGATTAACAGAATTACAACAGGATTTTATTGATTTGATTGTTTCTGGTGTAAATGTTGAATTTGTACAAATTGATGAATTAATTGCTAAACAAGCATGACAATTAAGAGCTAAATATAATTTAGCTTTATTAGATTCTTTACAAATTTCCGTAGCTATATTTTCTCAATGTGATATTTTCTTAACTAATGATATTCAGTTAAAACGAGTTACAGAATTAATGATTTTAGTTTTGAGTGATTTTTTACTCTAACTTGTTTGAATTAAGACACAAAACTCTTTAATTTTGACTTTTGACTTCCCGAAAGGTGTCCTGATTCAGACAAATAGAATAAACCTACTTACTTATTTCAGACTGTAACCATATTTCCAAATCATGAATATCTGTAAAATCTAATAATGCTTCTCCTAGCTTTTCCAGTTGTTCTATGTTTAAACTGTTGATATTCTGAATATAACTATCTCCCAACTTTCCAAATCTTTTTGATAACATACGTATCAATAAAATCATCTCACCTTCCTGCTTTGCTTCTTGATAGACTCTTGTTTGCTTAATATCACTGACTAAAAACATTGCTTCTATCTCCTGACGGCTTAATTGTGAAAACTTATTGTATCTGTGTGCATTCTTACTAACTTTATTATTTCCTATTATAAACTTTAAATAAAAACTTCAATAACTCAAAACCTGTTATATATGGCGCGGATAGATTTCTAGGCATAACATTAGAGTAGCAAAAACTCAGAACACTGTCAACCCCCCAAGCTGAAATCACCAAAACTCGTTAAATTATTGACATCATTCTCAATAATAATGAGAATAGACCCCCCTTTATTGCCAGAAAAACTTTTTTCTCAAATCACATACAAATAACTCATATTCTCTCTGCGACTCTGCGTGAGCAAAAAAAAGCACAAACCGAATATAATATTGATTGAACCCCAAAATAAACAACCGAAAAAATGCCATCTACCGTTACCCTCACCATTACCACAGGGAAACTATCAGGAAAACAATATATATTCGACAACCGCAGCACTTGTGTTATCGGTAGAAATGATGATTGCAATTTACAAATAGCCGATAATATTGATATGAAAGTTTCCCGTTATCACTGCTTATTAGATATCAACCCCCCAGAAATTAGAATTAGAGATTTAGGCAGTTTAAACGGAACTTATGTAAACGGTAAAATTATCGGACAAAGAAAAGCAGGCCAAACAGCAGAAGCAGCGAAAAATATTGTACTTCCTGAATATAATTTAGGTCATAAAGATCAGGTGCAAATCGGTGATATTCTTTTTAACATATCTGTAAAATCAGAAGTTGAAAAACAGCAAATTCCAGAACTTTCCAACATCCTAGAAAATCAAAAACCCAACTTTTTAGATATTATTAAAAACATCCTCAACCTAGCAAACGCAGGTAATCAAAATCTCAGAGTAATTTCTAACTATCAGATTATAAAATCATTAGGTGAAGGTGGATGTGGAGAGGTATTTTTAGCGCAACATCAAAAAACTAAAAAACTCGTAGCTTTGAAAATCATGTTACCCGCAGTTGCAGCAACAGAACAGGGTGTAAGAATGTTTTTAAGAGAAGTTGAAAATAGCAAATGTTTACAACATCCCAACGTCATCCAATGTTTAGATTACGACTTTGCCGGAAATACCTTTTTCTTTGCAATGGAATATTGCGAAGGTGGGGATGTTTGGGATTTAATGGAAAAATTAGGGGGAAGTTTACCTGTTAATCTTGCTGTTGATATTATTTTACAGGTTCTCGATGGTTTAGAATATGCCCATAATGTGGAAGTTCCCTATGTAAGATTAGCAGATGGAAGATTGGGAAAAGGTAAAGGTTTAGTCCATCGAGATTTAAAACCCAACAATATTTTTATTACTAAAAACAATGGTAAAATGGTAGTGAAAATCGGAGATTATGGTTTAGCCAAAGCTTTTGATTTAGCTGGTTTAAGTGGACAAACTTTTACAGGTACAAAAATGGGAACTCCTGTATTTATGCCTCGTCAACAAGTGTTAGATTTTAAACATTCTTTACCTGAAGTTGATGTTTGGGCAAGTGCAGCTTGTTTATATAATATGTTAACAGGAAAATTTCCCCGTGATTTTGATGGTGATCCTTGGAGTAGTATTTTAAATAATCCTCCTGTACCCATTCGTGAACGAGATAGTAGCATTCCTGAAAAATTAGCACAAGTTATAGATTTAGCTTTAACCGAAAAACCGCAAATTTATTTTCAAACTGCGATAGAATTTAAAGAAGCTTTGTTAAAAACTATCTGATATGAATAAACCAATTATCTGGATCAATGGAGACTGTTTAAGTCCCGAAAACCCCGCTTTACAAGAATATCCCAATACCCCAGCTATTTGGGTTTGGGATGATGCTTTAATCGAAGAATGGCAATTAAGTTTAAAAAGGATAACTTTTATATATGAATGTTTACTGGAATTACCTGTAGAAATTCGTCGGGGAAATGTCGCAGAGGAAATTATTAAATTTGCTCAGGAACATGATGCTAAATTAGTAGTGACTACAGATAGTCCCAGTCCCAAATTTGATGATATTTGTAATCAAATTGAAAAGAAATTGAAATTAGAAATATTTGAAGTTGAACCGTTTTTTGATTATGATGGATTTATTGATTTAAAGAGGTTTTCTCGTTATTGGAAAGTAGCAGAAAAATATGTTTTTGATTAAGTATTCAACTACCTGCTGAATCTGATTTTGAAGATATAGAAAATAAACATAAATAGTTGGAAAATAACTAAAGTTCTTAATCATCCCTAACCAAAATGCCTAAACTCCTTGCTGACATCCAAAATTTACTCTCTGATTTAATCGCTCGCTATTCCTCCCGTGTCGATTATCTCATGATTCGTTTAGAAGAAGCTGAAGGAACAGATATTTTATTGCGTGGTGACAAAGTAGAAACCCTCAGTGAAGGTATTTCTATCGGTGGCCATGTTCGCGCTTGTCATAAAGGTGGCTGGGGTTTAAGTAGTTTCAACCAGTTAGCAACTATCGAACAAAGAATAGAAGAAGCGATCGCTGCTGCTAGGATAGTGGGAGATGAAGAAACCATCCTCGCACCCATTGATCCCATCCAAACAGTATGTAATTTACACCTCACAGGCATTGATCCCCGTACCGTTTCCCTCAAACAAAAAAAAGAATTGTGCGATCGCTACACCGAATTATTAAAAAGCGCTGATTCTCGCATTACCACTACCTCAGTCCGTTATGGTGATAGTTGCCAAAGAGTAATTATTGCTACCTCAGAAGGAACATTAGTAGAGCAATCTTGGGTAGATATGGAAATGCGCTTTGCAGCTACAGCAAGAAACGGCGACACCGTACAAACAGGGAGAGAAACCACAGGATCACGGAAAGCTTTTGAAGATTTAGTCAATTTAGATACTCAAGTTAAAAGCGCAGCAGAAAGAGCAGTAACAGCTTTATCCTTACCATCAGTTAAAGGTAACACTTATACCGTCGTCATTGACCCCATACTTACAGGTTTATTTGTTCATGAAGCTTTTGGACATCTTTCCGAAGCAGACATGGCCTATGAAAACCCTGATTTATTGGAGGTGATGACTCTGGGAAGGCGTTTTGGTTCAGAAGAACTGCAAATTTTTGATGGTGCTGCACCCCAAGGTCACAGAGGTAGTTATTTTTACGATGATGAAGGTACACCTGCGACAACTACGCAATTAATCAAAGATGGGGTTTTAGTGGGACGTTTACATTCTCGTGAAACTGCGGGTAAATTAGGCGAAGCACCCACAGGTAACTCTCGTTGTTTAGATTATCACTACTCACCCATTGTAAGGATGACAAATACCTGGATAGAAAGAGGTAAAACCCCAGTAGCAGATTTATTCACAGATATCAAAGAAGGAGTATATGCACGTAACTGGTTAGGTGGGATGACAAACGGGGAAATGTTCACCTTTAGCGCGGGTGAAGCGTGGATGATTAGAAATGGCAAAATAGCTGAACCTGTAAAAGATGTTACACTATCCGGTAATGTTTTTCAAACCCTAGCAGATATTGAAGCTATAGGTGATGATTTTTACTGGGATGAATCCGGTGGATGTGGTAAAGGTGGACAAAACGGTTTACCTGTGGGTTGTGGTGGTCCTTCTTTGCGTATTCGGGATGTAGTGGTAGGGGGAGAAAGTTAACTAATTGATAATTGACAATTGACAATTGATAATTGTTTAATTCCATGTTTAAAATCTCCCCTTTCCAGGGGAGAAAAGCCAAAAATCCCGCTTTTTCAAGACTCTGACTTTCAAAGAGAGGTAATTGTCCATTATTGAATCATATTCATGATATTATATTTTCATCACTTTATCTATCTGTTGTAAAAGCGATTCTAAAGTAGAAGAATTATCTAAAACAAAATCCGCACGGGCAATTTTTTCTGATAATGGTAATTGACTATTAATTCTTGCTGCTGCTTGTTCATTTGTTAAATTATTCCTTTGAATTAATCTTTGTTTTTGCTGTGCTTCTGAACAAGAAACAACCCAAATTTCACTCACTAAATTTTCTAAACCTGCTTCAAATAATAGGGGAATAACTAATACTAAAGTAGTTGCAGATGATTCATTAATAGTTTTTAAAAACCAATTTCTCACATAGGGATGAATAACATTTTCTACCCAAATACGTTCTTCTGGTTGATGAAAAATAATTTCTCCCAATTTAGCACGATTTAAGTTACCATCTGCTAATAAAATTTCTGATTTACCATAACGTTGGGCAATTTGTGAGAGTATGGGAGAACCTACAGATACAGCATTTCTAGCATAAACATCTGCATCTAAAATCGGTAAATTATAAGCAGTAGCTAAATAATTAGCCACTGTACTTTTACCTGTAGCTATACCACCTGTTAAACCAATTAGTCTTTTAGTCATTAGATATTAGTCATTAGATAAGCTGTTACACAGCTAAATTGTATAACCCTAATGTTCTGAACTCTTGTTTAACAGGCAAGATGCCTGTTCCACTTATACAAATTAAATGCACAACAGCTTATTAGTCATTAGATGTTAGTTATTAGATGTTAGTCATTAGTTAGTTATTAATTTATTATATTTACCCAATCACCAATCACCAATCACCAGTCACCAATCACTTATGCGCCCATTGAATAATTGCTTTGAGTAAACCTTCAGCAGTGTATTCTTCTGCTTCTATATCAACTCTACCAAATAAATCAAAACAAGTTTTAGTTGTTTGGGGACCGATGGAAGCTATGCAAGTTTTATCTAGATAATGTGTAATTCCTTCTGGAAATTTCGTTGCTGTTAATAGACAGAAAAATTGTACAGTTTTGGAACTAGCAAAGGTAATTACATCTAAAGAGTGGTTTTGCAAAGCTTTTTCTGCTGCTGGGGGAATAGTTTGAGGACAGAAAGATTCATAAGCGGGAACTTCTCTGACTTCTGCACCCTGAGAAGTTAATTCTTGGACTAAAACTTGTCTTCCTCCGCTTTCCACTCTGGGAAATAAAATCTTTTTACCTGCTAAATTTTCAGGAAAGTTAATAACTAAAGAGTCAGCGATAAAGTGAGGAGGAATAAAATCTGGTTGAATATCGTGTTTTGCCAGACTTTGGGCGGTTTTTTGACCCACAACAGCAATTTTTACCTTAGCTAAGGCGCTTTTATCTTTAGCTTTAGCTTGAAGTCTCTCAAAAAAGTAATCTACACCGTTAGTGGAGGTGAAAATTAACCAGTTGAAAGTTGATAACTGAGATATTGCCTCATCTAAAGCTCTCCAACTGGTAGGAGGTCCAATTTCTAAAGCTGGTAGTTCAATAACTGTAGCACCTTCGGCAGTCAGGCGATCGCTAAATTGGCTAGACTGTCCCACAGAACGGGTAACGAGAATGGTTTTCCCTGCGAGGGGAAAAGTAGGAGGATGGGGGGATGGGGAGATAGGTATATTACTATGCACGATTTTATAGTTGTAAGAGGAGCAGTTTAGCAATTTATGTTTAGCAATTTATAATATTCTATATTTTTTCATATTATAGGAACTTCCGTAATCCTACAACTTCACCAATAACAATTACAGATGGGGATAAATATAAACCCGTAGTTTTTGTCAAAATATTACCTAGTTCACCTGTCCAGACTTCTTGACTGGGAGTTCCTGCCCAACGGATGATAGCAATGGGTGTGGATTGCGACTTTCCATATCTTAGCAGTTGATGGACAATCTCCGCCAGATTTTTTCCCCCCATCAAAATTACTAAAGTTTCTAATCTTGATAATGCTTCCCAGTCTAAAACCTCTGGTTCGTGTGCTGTTAACACTGCAAAACAGCGACTGAGTACGGTATCTGTGAGGGGTATTCCTGCTAATAAAGGTGCTGCTAAAGCTGAAGAAATTCCTGGTATGACTTCATACTCACAACCCGCAGATTTTAACGCTTCTATTTCTGAAATACAACGTCCAAAAATAAACGGATCACCTGATTTGAGTCTAACAACTTGTTGACCTTCTCGGCAATACTTCACCAATAAACTGTTAATTTCTCCTTGGGGTGTGCTGGGTTTACCTCCGCGTTTACCCACATCTAATTTTAAACAATTTGGTGGTACACATTCTAATAATTCCTTATCTACTAAAGCATCATAAATTAAAACCTCAGCAGATGCCAAGAGACGAAAAGCTTTCACTGTTAAATATGCCACGTCTCCAGGGCCTGCACCAACGATGTAAACTTTTTTTTTGGTCATTGGTAATTGGTAATTGGTAATTGGTAATTAATTATTTACTGTCACCTGTCACCTGTCACCTATTACCTATCTCTTTCAGAATTTTCTCGATAGTTGCTGCTTTTTGCGGTTGACGTTGTTTCTGAAATAGTGCTTTTGATGTTTGTAAATTTTGGAGTGCTTCTGCTTTTTCGTCTTGCAATAATTGAATATTTGCTAACCTTAAATAAGCATCAGGATTTTTGGGACTGCGAGTAATTACATCATTAAATACTTCCTTAGCTTCTTCAATTTTTCCTTGATGGTTTAACAAATCACCTAATAACAACCTCACTACATCATTAGTAGAATTTATTGCTATTACTTGCCGAAAAGCTGCTTCTGCACCTGCATAGTCTTTTGCTTGAAAAAGATTAACTCCTTTTTGAAATAAATTTGAGGTTATTAATGTTTTAACGGCAAAATAAATCAGAAAGCTGATACTAACAGTGACTGAAGAAATTGCAATTATATTACTCAGTTGTGAATTTTCCAACATCATTGTAAATCCCTGTAAATCCCTGGTCTAACTAAGCTAAAATAGCAGCAATAGGAAAAATGAGATATTCTATAAAAAACAGTTTCCAGATAAACTGATAAAATTGAGCAATTTCGCTTTTGTTTTGCAAGTCCACTTTTTGACTTTTTCTCCAGATTAAAACTAAGGGTATAAGATGACTAATAAAGAGAAATATAGGATTCACTTCAGCTAATCTGAATATACCCACAAACATCATCCCTAGATAACAAACTGTTAATACCCAAAGGGCGAGTTTAAATACTTTTCTTTGTCCTAATTGTATAGTAAAAGTGGTAATATTATAAAGTTTGTCTCCTTCTAGATCGGGAATATCTTTAAAGATGGCGATCGCAAATGTAAACACCAAGATAAACGCTGTCAAAACCCACACCGCACTGGGTATACCTTGGCTTCTTTGGAATAACCAACTAAAATGTAAAAACAGTCCTAAATTAACAATAGTTCCCCGCACGGAAAAAATACACAAAGCTGCCCAAAAAGGAAACTGTTTTAAACGAATAGGTGGTAAAGAATAAGCAGTACCAATTAATAAACTTATCCCCACCATTCCCAACAAATATGGTCCATTTAGCCAAGCTACAACCAAAGCTAAAATACCAGTAATAACAACTATTAAAGTTCCTTGTTCTCTAGAAAATTCTCCTGAAGCTAAAGGTAAATGAGGTTTATTAATTTTGTCAATATCTACATCTTGTAATTGATTCAAACCAACAATATAGATATTACCAGCAATACAAGCTAACCAAGTTCCGAAAATCTGCCCTAAATGAACTACAGAAAAACTTGTAGAAGTGACACCAAGGGTCAGTAAATATAAACCGAAAACACTTAAACTTGTGCCAATAATAGTATGTGGACGGGAAAACTTCCAAAAAGCATAAAGCCGACTTCCTGGAAAAATAGGTGAATTTTGTTGAAAAAATTGATTCATTACTCGATTTTAGATTTTAGATTTTGGATTTTACCGCAGGGCATAGGGAACAGGGGAGAAAAAGGTTTTTCCCAGTCACCAGTCACCAATCACCAGTCACCAATCACCAGTCACCAATCACCAGTCACCAATCACCAGTCACCAATCACCAGTCACCTCTTCCCACACAACAACCCAAACCGAATCAAACCCCGTTCATAACCCCGACTCATCAACCCCAAAGAAAGCGCCCCTTGAATTGTACTCCAACCCGAAAAAAGTAACCCAAAAAATGCTTGAGGAGTAAAAGCAGAATCAATCACAAAATTCCAAAAAGGTGCAACAGCAGTGGACCAATCAGCGGTGCGAACGTTGTTTAATGGTAATTGATGAGCGATCGCCTCATACTCTGGCAAGGAAATTACATAGGGTAAACAATAAACCCGATAAATGTCCTGTAAATGCTTTTGTTCATCAGCAGTCAAAGGTGAAACATCCGTAGGACGATGACACCATGTCACCATAATCAAAGTACCACCAGGCTTTAACACCCGATAACACTCTTGCAGAAACTTGGTTTTATTTGGCATATGTTCGCCACTTTCTAAAGACCACACCAGGTCAAAAGAAGCATCAGCAAAAGGCATTTCTTGGGCATTGGCAACCAGGAAATTACTCCTAGAACCCAAATTAGCCTCCAAGGCTCTTTCCTTGGCTCTAGCGGCTTGTACAGGGCTAAGTGTGATTCCTGTGGACTTAGCATTAAACTTTTGCGCTAAGTATAAAGAACTGCCACCAATCCCACAACCCACATCGAGGATATTCTCTGCATCCTTGACACCTGACCAGTTCAGCAGTTCTTCGATTAAATCAATTTGTGCCTGACGACGGTCTTTTTGCTGCTTACCATCTGCACCATAATAGCCGTGGTGCATATGTTCTCCCCAAATTTGTTCCCATAGTCCAGAGGAAGCATCATAAAAGTCTTGAATTTGCTTATAAAGTGTTGTACTCATGAATCAACTAGATGAAGATCAAGCCTAAGTAAAAAAATATATTTTTAGGCTACCATTTATGTTTTTAATTAGATAAGGCAATTTTGCTTTTATAGGAAAATTTGGAATTACTTATGACTGTTGCTCGTACAATCTGCTTAGGATTTCTGACTGTTATCCTGGCAGGAACTATACTATTAATGATGCCTTTTTCCACTAGCAATGGTACCTGGAATGACCCCATTGTAGCACTATTCACCTCAACCTCCGCAGTTTGTGTTACAGGTTTAGCTGTAGTTGATACTGGTACTGGTTTTTCCTTTTGGGGTCAATTGTTTATTGTCATGCTAGTACAAATTGGTGGTTTAGGATACATGACAACTACCACCTTTTTGATTTTATTAATTGGCAAAAGATTTGATCTGAGGCAAAAATTAGCGATTCAACAAGCTTTAGACCGCCCAGGAATGAGTGGTAGTACCCAAATTATCCGCTCTATCATTGCTACAACTCTGATTTTTGAAATTACGGGAATATTTTTGTTATTGCCAGCTTTTGTTAAAGATTTTGGTTGGGATCAAGGACTTTGGTTATCAATATTTCACAGTATCAATTCTTTTAATAATGCAGGTTTTAGCCTATTCAAAGACAATTTAATAGGCTATCAAACCTCTATCTTAGTAGTTTTCACTGTTACAGGCTTAATTATTTTTGGAGGCATTGGTTATCAGGTTATTTTAGATATGTATTTTTGGTTTCGTGATAGATGCTTAAAGAAACCTCATGCCATAGTATTCTCTCTTGACTTTAAAGTAGCAACCAGTACGACTCTACTGCTTTTAGTTGTGGGAACAATTGCTTTTTTGTTCATAGAAATGAGAAATCCTGAAACCTTTGGTAATTTTAGTTTTCCTGAGCAATTATTATTAGCTTGGTTTCAATCTGTTACCCCTAGAACCGCTGGATTTAACACTGTTGATATTGGTAAAATGACTGATGCCGGGTTATTTATTACCATTGCTTTAATGTTTATTGGTGCCAGTCCTGGTGGTACAGGAGGAGGTATAAAAACCACGACTTTAAGAGTTCTCACTAGTTGTACAAGGGCAATCCTCCAAGGGAAAGAGGAAGTTTTACTTTATGAGCGTAAGATAGCAATATCACTGATTTTAAAAGCTGTAGGTGTAGTTTTTGGTTCTCTAGCTACAGTGATTGGCGCAACGATTTTAATTAGTATTACAGATCCGAAATTAGAGTTTATTCAAATTCTTTTTGAGGTGGTATCAGCATTTGGTACAGTGGGTTTATCCACAGGAATAACAGCAGGTGTTTCCACTGGAGCAAAAATAATTTTAATTGTCACTATGTACATTGGTAGAGTCGGTGTTTTATTATTAATGTCAGCTATATTAGGTGATCCTCGTCTGAGTAGAGTTCACTATCCTGAAGAAAATTTACTTGTTGGGTAATGGGTGATTGGTGATTAGTGATTGGTGATTGGGTGAAAATAACTAATAACTAATAACTAATGACTAATAACTAATGACAACGGAAAACTGACAACTTACAAAATTATGAATCTTTCATCATTAAAATTTTTTCGCAGTTTACGGCACGATAATCAGCAATTTGCTGTAATTGGGTTAGGTCGTTTTGGTCGTTCTGTTTGTGCAACACTGCACAGTTTAGGTTATCAAGTTTTGGCTACTGATGTGGATGAAAAGCGAGTTGCTGAAGCTTTAAATGATCAAATAGTCGGTCATGCAGTGCAACTAGACTCTACTGAACCTGCTGCACTCAAAGAAGCTGGTATTTTTGAATTTGATACAGTAATTGTGGCTATTGGTAATTACATTCAAGAAAGTATTATCACCACTCTTAATGTTAAAGAAGCTGGTGTACCTCATGTAGTTGCAAAAGCTTCTAGTGAAGTTCACCGCAAGCTATTAAAACGAGTGGGAGCAGATCATGTAGTTTTCCCAGAATATGAAGCTGGTTGTGCTTTAGCAAGAACTCTCACTAGACCATCTATTTTAGATCGCTTTGACCTCGATCCAGATCATAGCATTGTTGAAGTAATTGTCCCTGATGAATTTCACGGTAAAACTGTTGCAGAAATTCAACTGAGAAACCGTTATGGTTTAAATTTGTTAGCAGTAAGTCAGGATGGTAAATTTAAGATTAATCCTGATCCCACTAAGCGTTTAGAACGTGGTTCAGCTATGGTGGTAATTGGTTGCAATAAAGATATTAATCGTTTACCAATTTAGGTGACTGGGGACTGGTAACTGGGGACTGGGTAATCAATTTTATGTTTTTTAATCAGCTATTAACCCAAGTTGCTAGTTATGGGGAAGAGCGATAGCTACGCTGCACTTCGTGAACGCTAGGGTGAAGTTTGGGAAATAAATGGGTCAATAAAGTAATAACCCACATTCCGCACTTCATAAAGTAGCATAATTAAACTACATTGACGGTCAATTAAAACTTATGGTTTGAACAATTACGTATCAGTGGAAAACAAAATTATGAACACACAAAGTTGAGCTTTTATTTGTGTTTAAAAGCTGTTTCAACAATAATATTTAATTCAAGGTGTGCAATCAGTTATCAAAAAGATAACCAATGAAATCGTCAAACCAGAGAGAACAACTAAGATAATAAATAATATTTTTGGCAAGTAGCAGGTAGGAATTGCAAGATATGACAATGCGACTCCGTTAAATTAAGAATTCGTTGAAATCCTTGTATCATTAAAAGATGAATCCCTTGAAAACATTGAAATATCCATCTTAATGTGGGAGATTCTGTGGGTTTATTCAATTGATTTTTAACTGTGGATTTTTGTGCCTGCCACAAGAGTTTTGCTGTTGTGTAATTAACTCCTGATTTTCTCTTAATTTACATTTCACTCTATAAACTGTTGTTTTTCCTTTATTGGTTTCAGTAATTCGAGGGTCTGATATTTGATGATATTTTAATTTGGTTGTTATTTCTTTGACTTTTAATTCGGTCAAAGATTTATCTGTAAATTCTTCCTGTTCTAATTTCGCTATTTGTTTGTTAGCTTTTAATAACTCTTCTTGGATTTTTTTGTCTAGTTTATTTAAGTCTGCTTTTTTTCTTTCTGCACTTTCTACTAATAACCATCTTTGCTCTATTCCTCCATAAGATACTTTCTCTTCGAGATAGCTATGGTTGGTGAGCGCAGTCGAACCATAACCCTTTATTTTACAGGCTTTCAGGTCTTTATTTATAAAGGCTTTTACTCTTATCTTGGCTTTTTTAATGGATAATGGTACTCGACTTATCCATTTCATGTTTGACATTAATTTTAAATTACTTTCGCTCCATTTCTTCTTTTTGGTAATTCATATTTCTTGGCATTTTTATTTAATTCAGTCTTATTCTCTCATTTTTTTCCTGAATTTATTATCAATGCCCTATGAATTTCTCTTTAGTAGTCAAATGTAAATTAACGTCTATATTTTTACTGTCTTAATTGCGTATTTATATTTAAGTCTTTATGCTGCTTATAATACTTGTATATGTACTACAATTTGAAGTGCGGAATGTGGGATCAAAGAGCGATAGCGAAGCGCTGCTGCAAGCAGTTCGCTCCTAGTTCAATTTATTGAAGTTAATGTTTTTTGTATAAAAATCATAAACTTAAACAATCTATGAATTTAATATAAGCCCATATTTGCTAAATTTGACTGAAATAAATAAATTGCTGTTAGTTGTTAGTGAAATAATGTGGTGCGATCGCTTTATTTGGCTTTACTTAGTTCTACTTAGGAGATACTGAATAAACCTAAAACCCAGATGAATCAAAGATTAGAGGTATTTAAAAAAAATTTCCTCACTATTTGCAACACAGGACAAACAGTGAGCGTATATAAAGTAAGCCTATTTTGGTAACTCCTGTGCTGGCTAGAAACCTCAGAAGATTTACTTACAAAGTTTTGGAGTCAAAATGTCAAATGTAATGCAATATACTGAAACATCAGAAGTGTTGGGTATTCCCATAATACTGAAGATGTTAATGCAGAATGAAAATGAATTTACTATCATTGCTATCAAAGATGATGGTGAATTTCACAAGCTGTTCACGTACATGGCGGATATTGATGCTTTACAAGCAGATAAAGCAGAAGTGAGTAAATTGGCTGATGATTATGCACGGCAAGTCAATAAAATACTGAAAGGGGTTATTTTAATTTCAGATGGTGTTGTTTGGTTTGTTACAAATGTAATGGATTTTATCTCATCCATGTTTGGAGGTTTAGCAGGATTTGGATTAATTGGAATTGCATTTGTTCTTGGGATCATGTTAACGGTAGCAGCTCTTTGGATTTATGCTTTTTTTATCATTGGTCCGTTGATGGCTATTTCATTTATTCTCAAAGCTTGGTTAAACAGTAAGAGGGAAAAAGCTATCAAGCAACTTTCTCGAAATTCCTTGGAATTTGCTAGAAGATGTAAAGTTGATTTGGATTTGTAATAAATCTGGGAAAGTCGGCAAATTCTTAATACCTAATGTTTTGATACAGGAACAAAAATCAAAACAGTTTGGGGACAAACAGTTTGCATTTAGATAACAGATAATACCTCACAAAAATTATTGGAGAAAAAAATGAAAAACTTGTTTATCAATTTCACAATCACAACTGCATTAATTACATCAATATCACCCTTAGCATTTGCATCACCCAAACCAGAATCTAAACTTCCTTCAGGTGCTTATTATACCCCAGGAACTATGTTTAATAACTCTAGGAGAGAGATTTTAAATCGTAATGGAAAAATTTGCATCAAAATAGTTGATGGACCACCTAATAACTATCGTGGACGAGAAGAAATTATGATTAGTAGCGTATCAAATCGAGGAGGTAAACTTTACATTGATGGCAATAATCAAGAAATCCAGGTAATGAATGTTAGAGAATTACCAGAGTATGAATTTTTAAGCAAATATTCTACTGTTTTAGCTGCATTCAGTGATAATGTTTCTAGTGGTTGGGGATTATTAGCAGGAAATAACTCTGATTCTCGTACTACTCCAGCGCAAAATAAGAGAATGCAGGAATGTATAAATACTAAAGGTAATTATGTCCGTAAAATCAAAGGTAGAATGCTGCAAGGACAATTTTAGATAATTATCTTGGATTACCAGCGTTTTTTGGTATTTGGTCTATTTTTCTTATCCTGCAACGGTTTGGGGCTTATTTCTTCCTGATAAATATTTACAGCACATTCCATAGAAGCAGGACTTACGCAAGATGTGACTGAAAACCTTATTCTTGCGTAGGGGTAATTCATGAATTACCCCTACTTTCGTTCCCTTTTGCGTAAGTCCTGAGAAGATTAGCGGGCAAGATGCCCGCACTACATCGCCCCTTTCTATTTTGTTTTTCAAGATTTAGTAGAGGAATTTCTCAACTTTTTGCAACACGGAGTAAATCTGGTTCGTATATAGATTATGGACAACATCTAGTTCAGCAATCTACCTTATCACTCATCAAACATTCATTTCAAAGGAATGGGAAATTATGATCAGAAGTCTTAGTAGTGGAACAGCAATTTTACTATTTACCTTAGTTAATATCATCAGCTTACCAACAACGGTAAAAGCTCAAGGTTCAAATGTAGATTGTAAAAAGGCAGTTGCTAATGCTAAAAGTCGTTTACGAAAAATTCCTAATGTGTTAATAGAGGAAACTTTTACAAAGAATCTTAACCAGGTTTATTCCGATTTCCCAAAAGAACGACCTATTGAATATATCTTTTATCTCACTGGTCCAAAACGTAAAGGTCGTATTGTTGAAACTGGTATCAAAAAGGTTGAAAACTCAGAACAATTCATGAAGAATATTAGCCAAGATATCATATCTAAATGTAGTTCAATTGGTGCAGTTACTTTTAGCAGTACATTACATCCAACTTGTGGTATCGCTTTTGGATTAATGCGAGATAAGAAAGTTAAACTATTCGACATTGTAATAGTAGACGAAGATACATCCCTAAAGTGGGGACAAACATTCTGCTGGTAACTAGCAAAGCAGATTTTAGTAACATTAACATCGAAATTTATTTGTTTTTAATTACCAACATAAGTTATTAAATCATGAGTAAGTCAATGATAAAAACATCACCTTTTTTTCAATTACTCTTATTATTTATTTGAAGTTAGATCAAATGAAATTATTCATGGAACTCTAGCACTTCATGGAGGTAAAGAAACCAGTATTCCTTGGGAAACTAGTAAAGAGATAGAGCAATGTTTAAACTCTAATAAAGTTTTCTGGTATTTTAAAAAATTACCAGGTTGGTAAATGAAATAGAATTGTACTTAGAATCATAACAACTATAACTACAAAGGTAATCAATGAAAAGCAAAATACTATTCAATTTGAGCGTGTTTTTAATCCTATTTGGTGTTAATTTACTACCAGTTTACGCTCAAAAAAATACTAATCGAGTCAATTCAAAAAAGGACAATAATCGGAGTTATATTGGACTCCGCTATCTTCCTCCTCTCGTCACTCCAGGCTACCTTGACCACCCCAAGGGTATTCAATATTTTGGTGGCTGGACATGGACAGTTGACGATCCTGGCTATCCCAGTTTAACACCTGGCAGCAGAGCTACTGTATATGGAATCAGTCAGGTAAAAAAAGGAAATCAGGAAATGTTGTGGTTTGAAATAGTTGTAAATAGAGATAGAACAGGAAATCCAAGTCAGTGGTTAGTTATAGATGTATTCAATGTTCCTAAAATGAACAAATCCTACACTTTAATTGGATATCACTGTCTGCGTAACGGTATTCGTGATTATTCAATAATTGCAGTTGCTAAAGACACTAATTCAGAATATTTTAGGCAAATTCAAAAAGCTTGGCGTGCTAACCGTAAAACAAGGAAGTTTGAAGCAATTAGTACAAAGGGTGTAATTTGTGAAAATACCGGTTATGGTGTTTAGAATTTATCAAAATTGTAATTTAAAAATTCAGGAATATAAACGACAATGACAGTTTCAACACTTTAATCACAAAATCATCCCCAAATATAAATCATGCGTAAATGGCGTTTATTTCTCATTACTCTCATCAGCTTTATAGCCATCTTAGGAGAAAATTGGGTTAAAAAAATTATCCCTATTTCTCTCTGTATTTTGCTAAATTCCAACTCCGCCGCTTGTTACATCAATTTCAATGATGGTCAAGTTGAAGCTGCCATTGCAAATATTAATTTAACTGATAATAGTAGTAATCAAATTTTGACATTCAATCAAGATTTACCCACAAAACAAGAGGATAATTTTCAGCATAAATTACCCTCACAAATTGCCATACCTCCCATTATTAGACCAGCAGAAACTAACTTATATCTCCAAAATGCTTTACCTAAAGATTTCCGCATCAGTAGTCAAATACCTTATAGTTCAGGTAAACAGGAAATTCTTCTAGTATCTCCCTCCACAGGTGCAGAACAGTTATATACTTTTAATGTTCCAGGTTCTAGGAGCTTTCAGCTATTTGAAGTTGAATATAAGAAAGTATCAGCTATTGATTTTAGCAGTTTAACCAACACAGATAGTTTAATTGTTAATCCAGAACAAATAAAATCTGTACTGAATAAATTTAAAATTACCTTTGCTAATAATTCTTTATCTAAAATAACTTTATTAGACGGGACAACAGCTAATTTTTCCCCAGGACAAGCTATAATCAAATCTCCCCAAGGTCAAACAATGGAAACAGTGAAAATTTCCCAAAATGAATTTATTGATCAAAATATACTTTTGAGCCAAGAAAGAGGTAAAATGAACAAAAATCTAGAAAATAATATAACTAATAAAAATGCTAATTTATTAGCTAAAACGTCAGAATCAGCTTGTCAAGCTGCGGTGAGTTCATCACTTAATGGAATATCAGATAGTCTAGGTTTATGGGGAAACAAATTAACTACAAGTAAATCACTAATTACTAAATCTGTTGGTTGGGCAATATCCTTTGGTTCTGGAGCAATCAAAAGTAATATTAGTACCAAAAACCCGATGTTACAAGAGGTAAATTGTAGACCGCCTGTACAGTGTGAAGAACAGCGTGTAAGTGGAGGTAGTGAAATTAGAACTGATTTATTTCAAGTTGCTAAAGGTGCAAATAGAAAAGTCAACCTAAAATTTGAATTTTATGTAATTCCCGACAGAATAGAATTATATTTTGATGGTAAACAAATCTTTGGACTTGGACCTAAATCTGGTCCAGGTAATGAAACTTTTGATTTACCAACTAATGCAGAGTATGTGGGGGTGAAGTTAATCGGTAATGACGATGTAAATACTCGATGGGATTATGTTATATCTTGTTCTGGTTCTCAGCTTGCTGAAGCTCCCAAATGTGAAAATGTAGTTAATCAAAATTCTATAAGTAACTCTTGGGGGGATTTACTACAACTACCTTATATCAACGATTCAATTTCTTTATTAAGAGATAAACAACAAAGCAAAAAAATAAAACTACCTTCATTTGACGTTATGGAAATAAATTATCCTTATGGTAGTACAGATCAAGTAAAATCCGAAATTGGCGGTAAAATAAATGCTGATTGGATAATCAATACCTGTGCAATTAGAATGAGTAGAGTTTTAAACTATTCTGTTCCAGAACTTCAAATATCAAAACAAGGAAATTTAACAATATCTGGAAATGATAAAAAATGGTATTTTTATAGAGTTTCAGATTTAATCAAATATTTAACAAATAATTTAGGAAAAGCAGATATTTATTTAACTAGATCAAATAATGGAGAAATTGATATTAGTAGATTGAACGATAAAAAAGGTATTATTATATTTGAAGTACCCTTTACTAATGCTACAGGTCATGCTACTCTTTGGAATGGCAAAAATTGTGTAGATGAACAGTGCTATTTTGATAAAGCAACAGCAATTTATTTTTGGAAAGCTGAATAAAATATTTTCCAAAAAATATTAAAATAAATGATGCCATCAGCCTTTTACTTGATTTGTGAAATCTAGCCAATGAAACTCTTACGCAATTCTCTTCTTACTCTGTTCGGCTGTATCCTATTCACCAGCACCAGCTTACTACTACCCAACCTAATCCTATCTATATCGCCATCGGTAGCAGCTACTCCCACAACTAAATCAGAAAATATCCATAAGTCACCCATCTTTCAACATCACAAACTGTTTCAAGGTGAAAATGTAGGGAATAAACCTGAAGATACTACAAATTTCACTAAATCAAAATCACCGATTGTAGCAACATTACTACAAAAACAAGGAAACCTCAAACCAAGTGATTCAGTAATCACTGATGATAGCACTTTCTATGACCAATACACTTTTTCAGGTTCTAAAAATCAATCAATCAAAATTTACTTAGAAAGTCAAGACTTTGACACATATTTGATGCTGCTTGATGCCCAAGGTAACAAATTAGCTGAAAATGACGACCGGGGAGAAGATAGTTCTAATTCATTTCTTCATGTTACCTTACCTAACCAAAATACTTATCGTGTAGTTGTCAATAGCTACCAACCTCAAAGCCAAGGTAAGTATAATTTGAGAATAGTTGAAGATAATTTAGATGAACTTTCTGAAAATGATCTCAAAGATTATCTGATCAGTGCTAATACTACAAAATCTAGCCAATACTCCCAGAAAGAATTTGAAACTTTACTTAAAGCTGATAGACTTTACCAACAAGGAAAAAGAACAGAAGCAGAAAAACTTTATCGTCAAGTTAAAAAACCTTTTGCTAAAGATAGCAAAAATAGCCAGATTAGTCAGTTTCCAGAACCGATCAATGATCCAGAACAATTGTCACCTGCTGGTAAAGTATATTGGCGCGAAGCACAGGCAGGTTTTCAACAAGGATTAGAAAGTAAAATATTTGTACCACTACAATTGTTGAGCGAAAAAAATCCTGAATTTGTACCTGGTCATGTCTTACTAGCACAAGCATTGGAAAAATATAATAAGCCAAAAGAAGCACGAGAAGTTTTAGAAAGAGCTTCTAGTTTATTTCCCTATAATCCCGATGTGGCTAAGGCAAGAATTAGAGCTTTAGAAGCAGATGAACAATGGTTAGAAGCTTCTATTGCTGCTCGTCAGTTTGCTATTGTTAATCCCGATCATTCAGAAAATGCGGAATTTGTAAATATTGCCGACAAAAATTTTGGGCGTTTTCGTGGTGATTTGAATAATCAAATTCTTACCACAGCAATTTTGGGTGGTCTTGGTGGATTATTGACAGGTGATTTTAGATCTAGTGCTTTTCAAGCTGTACAACTTGCCCAATTGATGCTTAACGGTGAGTCAGCAATGGGAGCGCAACTTGCTAATGGATATAAACAGCAATTACCTTTGGTACAAGATGAAATAGTTCAAGGTTATATCAATACCATTGGTCAGGATATTGCTAAGTTGATGGGACGAAGTGAATTTAATTATGAGTTTTATGTCGTCCAAGATGATTCTCTCAATGCTTTTGCTTTACCAGGAGGTAAAGTATTTATCAACACTGGGTCTATTCTTAATACCAAATCTGAAGCAGAATTAGCAGGTTTGATTGGTCATGAAGTTGGCCATGCAGTTCTTTCTCATGGCTATCAACGTATTGCTAATAATAGCTTATTGGCTAATTTAAGAGAAGTTATTCCCTTTGGCAACTTTTTTACTACTTTGGTAAGTAGAGATTATAGTCGTGGTAATGAACGCCAATCTGATATTATTGGTTCTCGCGCTCTAGCTAGTTATGGTTATGCTGCTGATGGTCTACGTGGTTTTATGCAAACTCTACACGAACGCTATGGTTCTAGTGGTCAAAGTTATGCTTCAACTCACCCATCTTCTAAAGAACGGGTTCGCTATTTGGAAGATTTGATTACTAGCAGTGGTTACAATCGTTATGCTTTTGAAGGGGTAGAAAAACACAGTTTGATTCAAAAGCGAGTTAGAGAGTTGGCGGGAAAATAGGAGTGTCAGACTCCAAATTAGTTTGTAGGGGTAATTCATGTAGCTTGCTTCCCGAAGGGCATTACCCCTACTTTCGGTCTTTTTTGCGTAAGTCCTGAATAATGTTGAAAATGTGATGATAGTAATGTGTAAGAGGCGATCGCTTTTTGGTTGGTTGAATCAACAAAACCCAATATCAACCCAAATTATTCCATCTCTAAAAATTGTCTAACTAACAATAATATTGGTAAGCTGTTGTGCATTTAATTTATATAAGGTTAACAGGCAAGATGCCTGTTCCACAAGACTTAAGAATATTAAGATTATACAGTTTAGCTGCATAACAGCTTATCTAAGACATATTTAGGGAGATTATTCATTCAGAATTGTCTCCAAAATTTCTGGTGTCAAGTCTCTGGAAACTACTCTATCGCTACTTCGGCTTCGCTCAGTACAAGAATTTCATCCATCAATTTACCAAGAAAATCAACTTCCTCATTCAGATCCTCTCGTAAAAATAAACTAACCAGCGTTGCCAAAGATTGCTTTTTCCGTTCTGTTGCTTTTTGATAGGCTTGAGCAACTTTAGGACTCACTTTGATTGTAATTTCTTCACTAATCTGCATAGTCAAGACTTGTTGATAGTATTTATACTATTATATCGGATCAGCGCGATCGCTGCGATCGCTCTCCAAAAAACTATAAACAAATACAAAAAAAACAAATACAAAAAAATATAAATAAATATTTGCAACACGAGTTAATTATTCTTCGTATAAATAATAGTAGAGATTATTCTATACTTAATGATGTTCTTACTAAAATGTCATAAGTGTATGAATGATCTAAACCTCCACCTGCAAATCCTCGTCAAGGAAGCTTGCAAGTACCCCAAAGACACCCGCCAGCACCGTCAAGCAATTAACGGTTTACTGCGATCGCTTCTCAAATCAGGACGTATTTGGAGGCCATCAGCAGGGAATGACAACAACGAGGATATTTATGAAGAAGCATTACAAAAAACTCTGGTTGATTTATCTAGTAAAACATTATGTGAGAAGTATGATCCAGATCGGGGATTATTTCTACACTGGTTTAACAGGTGTCTAATAAATAAGTACAGAGATGAAATAAGAACAGTCAACGGTTATAAAAATCGCATACAGTCTGTCTTACAAAATGATGAAATATCTATTGATCCATTAGAGCAAAGAGTTTCTCCTATAGATGCGACTTTACTCATTGCAACTTGGGAATCATTTAAGCAATGGATTATAGAAGATCCTGATAATGTTCTTAAAGATTGTCACATCAGAGATAACCCAAAAGCTAACTGTCAATTATTTGCTGAACTGAACCGTATCCAAGGAAAAAAATGGCAAGAAATAGCTGATGAAGTTGGATCACCGCAGGGTTCGCTGAGATCCCATTGGAATAGAAAATGTGAACCATTACTGCAAAAATGGTTAGCAGAAAATCAAAAATTATTTGGAGAAGAAAACAATGAATGATAAACTAAATAAACTAAATGTATTACATGATTTAGCTATTACCTTTCCCATTACTGCATCCTTTCGCCACCAAGCTAGAACTTATGCAGCACAATATTTTACACCAAATATACAACAAAGAATTTATTTGAATACCTTGGCTGTATTTGTTGCTGATGCTTATTTTCAGATACTTGGTTTTCAGACTAATCTAAATCGGACAGAAAGATGGAATGTCATTCAACGTTTATGGAGTGAAGCTAACGAATTAGAATTATTAGGATTAGGTAATTTAGAATGTTGTGTCATTAAAAAAGAACAGGAAAAAATTATTTTACCATCTGATATTATTAGTAATAACATCGGCTATTTATTTATAAAAATTGCTGATTCAGAAAAAGAAGCCCTATTGCTGGGTTTTTTACCTGCTTTTGATACTAAACATGAAGAATTAGAAATAACAGATTTACAATCTATGGATGCTCTGATTGATTATTTATCTGAGAAAGAAACATCTTCACTAGCAGAAACAGCAGAAATTGATGAGATATCACTAGAATTTACAGAAAAAAAAATTACTTATTTAAGAAATTGGTTGAATAATATTTATGAGGGAGATTGGCAACCTGCAACGCGGGATCTGAGAAATGCTATCTGCAAGAAAAATATCTCCTTAGCAGGACAAATATTTAAAATGCAGCTTTCTGTTTCCCAACCCAGTGAGGAATTAGTTACTGTTATAGTCATTGTCCAAGGTGAAAATACTTTTTTGCCTATGGGTATGCAGGTGAGTGTACCAGATGAATCTGATATTCATACAGAAACAGTAGATGAAGCTGGAGATTTGATAAAAATACCCCTAGAATTATCTCCAAGTGAGAAATTTTGGGTAGAGTTGCGGATAGGAGAAACCTTTATTAGAGAATATTTCATTGCTTAAAAAAGACTGTCTATGACTTGGAAAATCTCCTTTAAAATTGGTGGCAGGGTGCAAATAAATAATGCTGAAGTTTTACCTGTCACTCTTGCTATTTATGATCAATATGGACAAATAGAAGAACTGGTTTCTTTTCTTTCTCCTCTACCAAAATCTTTATCAAATAAGTTTAAAGATTGGCAAGATTATATTGGTTTACAAGGCGATCGCAAAGTTGTCAAAAATCGGGAAAATCGGACTTCTGGGGTCATTAATCTCACAGAATTAGCCAATTCTTTGAAAGCAGAATTAAACAAATGGTTAGGTAGGGATGGTTGGGTTGATGAAAATGGACAACCAGATCCCCGTGTGACTATGGTTTTAGAACAATTTAGGGAGAAAATAAGTCAAAAAGATGAAGTTCAAATTATTGTTCAAACAGAAGATAGACAATTACGGGGACTTCCTTGGCAAGAATGGGACACTTTAGCAGGGTATACTAGCAATGGGGTAGAAGTTGCCATTAGTGCGACTAATTTTAAACGGTTGACACAAAAACAAACAGCACAATTAAAAGCAACTGCTCGGATATTGGTGGTATTTGGTGATGAAAAACTTGATTTTGCAGAAGAAATCAGTTTTATTAAAAGTTTGCGGCGACATGGCGGAGATCCTCAGATCCTCAGACAACCTACACGACAAGAGTTAGAAAAGAATTTACAAGATAGTCAAGGTTGGCACATTTTCTTTTTTGCTGGTCATAGTGAAAGCGATCGCAATGGACGTATTGGCAGGATTCAAATTAATCCCGCCGATGGGGAAGAAGGCATTATTGAAATTGCCGAGTTAAGAGATTTGTTAACAGGTGCAATTCAGAAAAAATTACAAATAGCTATTTTTAATTCTTGTGATGGTTTGGGATTAGCAAATCAATTAACTGAGCTATCTTTGCCTTATTGTATTGTCATGCGCGAAAGAGTTGAATCTGCCGTAGCTAGAGAATTATTAAGGTATTTTTTAGAGGCATTTGTACAAGATCGCTCTTTATTTGCGGCAATGAATTATGCCCGTCAACAGTTACAAAAAAAATTTGAACCTGGTAAAAGTTGGCTACCTGTAATTGTTGCTAACCCCTTAGCTAAAGAAGTAACTTGGAATCGTTTATTTTCTGAAAGAAGGTTATCTTGGCAATGGGAAATGGTTTTAGGATTGATAGCGATCGCTATGCTAATTTGTCTACCTGTGGGCATATTCACCGAGTTTAATGGACGGGAAACTTTAACACTTTACGCTCAACTTTACCCCCATATTATCATTTATCCTTCCCTGTTTCTTTGGATGTCTTTATTTGCAGCTTATAGAGTGCATTGTATGATTCGGGTACAAACTCGCTCTTTTTTAATTTTAACATTGGTGACAATTTTTATTACTTTGGGGGCGTTGTTTTTCGAGATTAATGGCGATCGCATGATGTTTTTAGAATTTAATTCCCAAGCGATGACAACAATTAAATCTGAGAAACTAAAAACACTGTATTTAGATTGGGAAACTTCAGAATCACAGATCAAAAGTATTCCCCAAAACCTTTTTAATATTAATCAAGCTTTTGACAAACAAGGCAATTTAATTATCAAAAAATCCGCATTAGAATCAGCCATTAAACGACTAAAAAAAAGTAATAATAAAAAAGGATTTCAAGGACTTTTAAGAATTGCCACATCCTATCAAGTTTGGCAACAAAATCATCAATATTTTTCCCTAAGTAGATCGTTTTACATTCTCAATTTTCTCAGTATTGTTGCTTGTGGTGTTCAACTTGTAGCACTGGTGTCAAATATTCTTTTTGCTCCAGATTCCATCTTTAATAAAAATAAATACCTCACTTATCTGATTATTTGTGAGTTAGGTATTCTCCTATGGTTGCCTTTTCAAAGCTATAGTATAGAACATACCAAAAGTCTCTTATTTTCCTCTGATTTCCGAGGTACTCTAGCTGGAATTAATGTGATTACTTATGCGATTATTGCCATTTTATTTTTCACTACTATTAGCAGTATATACAAAAGTGCTACCCAAAAATATCAGCCTATTTTATTGTCATTTTTATTAGGTAGTTTAGGTTTTACTGTGTTAAGTAGTATTTTTGGTGTTTCTATGATTGATCACTTGTTTGGAATGAATAGCACCAATCCTTTAACTCCTTGGTTTGCCAGTATCGTGTTTTTTGCTCCTTTATTTTTCTTACTTGTTCGTTGGATTGATTTGCGAGTAAGTGATGATTAAATATCAGATCCCCATAATATCCCTTAATTCCCCTTTGCGTCTTTGCGTGAGATAAAAAAATATGGTTCATTTACCTAAAAATAAGCAACTTGTTCAAGAACGACAAAAAGTAATTCTGATTGTATTTTTGATATACATTCTACCAATTTTACTTGTATTTTTAGAAGTAATTCCCTTTTCCTGGCGGTTTTATGTGCTAATTTTGGCCGCTATAGTCGTAGTAGCGATCGCCTATTTATACCGATTTTCTCCTGTAGAATTAGGATTTACAAATAATAACTTAAAAAAATCTTTGACAGCGATCGCTTTACCAACATTAATCTTTACTGCGTTCATGTTTATTTATTATTTAACTCATGGATCACGGTTAGATAACTCAGCATATCAATGGCTATTTTACCTTTTCTTTGTGGGTGTATCTTCTCCCATCCAAGAGTTTTTATATCGGGGGTTTTTATTTGCTATTTTTAAGAGAGCAAAATTTGCAACTTGGGTACAAATTATACTCTCTAGCTTACTTTACAGTTTTGTACATCTGATTTATAAAGATATACCGACGCTGGTATTTACATTAATTATAGGTATAATTTGGGGCTGGAACTACGCAAAGTTTCGTAATTTATATAGTATCATTATTAGTCATTCCTTACTGGGAGCGATCGCTATTCTGGTGGGTTTAGTATAGGTGAGGACTTACGCAAAACAGAATGAAAGTAACCGTGCCAAAATTTCCTTCTGTGACAATATCTAGAAAACTGGTTTCTTCACGAAACTTGTTTTCTGGACTTCTGGCGAATCACCTGAATCAGTAAACAGTTGTTAGCCTTTCGGTAACTGATTCAAGCGATCGCGTTTGCGTCTAGTTGTTATAATTCAAAAACAGGCTATAATGGCAATATGGGAAGCTTTCTGTAAGTACAATGACAAAAAATGGAGTTACACAGATTGTTCTATTTTAGTTATGGGTCATCGCTTACAAATATTTAAGGTATTCGCTTTTGATGATCATATTCGTCAAATGGCAGGATTAGGAATTGTTGGTGTCCCATAAACTAATAAAAATACGATTGATGAACGTCGTCAGATCGCTTTCTCTCAATCACCCCCTAAAATGAAGATAAATCCAGGATAAAAAATAAAGTAAGGATTCAAGGTGAGGTGATAAGATACCCAACTTCTGTAATTGATTCAATATTGCTTAAAATAAAAACAACGGCAACGAATAGTAAAAGTTATTAATAATAATTGCTGGAGGAAAAATGAGTTTAGTAATTTCTGAAGAAATTGTGAAAGCAAGTGGTTTATCAGAGGACGAATTTTTACAGCAAATTGTCATTATGTTATTTCAACAAGACAAAATCAGTTTGGGAAAAGCTAGTGAGTTGTTGGCAATAAGTCAACTCAAGTTTCAACGTTTGATAGCTGAACGGGGAATATCCATTCACTATGACGTAGCTGAGTTTCAGGAGGATATTCAACATCTGCAACAAAAGGGTTGGTTATGATTGTTGTTAGTGATACTTCTCCTTTAAGCAGTCTAGCTATTGTTGGTTGTTTGTCACTTTTGCGAGAAATTTACACTATAGTCATCATTCCTCAAGCAGTTGCAGAAGAATTAACAAATTCAAGCAATGAAGATAGCCGTATTTCATCTGTACTTTCTCTAGAATGGGTTGAAATTCAACAGACAAGTAATTTAGAATTTGTAGAACTTTTACGAAGTAAACAAAACCTAGATCGTGGTGAAGCAGAAGCTATTACTCTTGCGCTGGAATTGAATGCAAATGAATTATTAATTGATGAACGTTTGGGGAGACGAGAAGCTACTCGTTTAGGATTATCAATTACGGGAGTGTTAGGTCTTCTGTTAATTGCTAAACATAGAGGATTAATTCACGCAGTTAAACCGGTGATAAATGATTTAATTTCCCAGGCAAGTTTTCGGGTAAGTAATCAACTTTACCAAGAGGTTTTATGTGCTGCGAATGAGTTAAATGAATAGTTTCTGATATTGAGGTTGTGGTGCGATCGCTCTTCTTAGAGGATGTTTGAAAAGTCCCTCATGATGTATCAAAAATTTTAGATCCCCCTAAATCCCCCTTGAAAAGGGGGACTTTAATTCTATTTCCCCCCTTATTAAGGGGGGTTAGGGGGGATCTGCAAGTGTATAAAGTCACCATCTAAAACTTTTCAAACAACCTCTGTTTGTATAACATCTGGTTGAACTGTTTTCAGTGTTTGACTATCTTTGATGGTAACTTTCATGGCAAATATCCAGAACTAATGCGTTTTTAAGCACTCGTCGCCAATTGAATATCTTTTTCAATACTACGAATAACAAAATTAGATAAGTTTCTATGTCGAGGAACTGGAGTAGGTTTGTTTAATTTAGGATGCTGCCAAACCTCATGATTACCACCTTCTCTAACCTTGTAAAATCCAATATCAACCATTTTTCTGATAATTTTATTTTTTGATTCATCTGAAAATTCAATAATTGATTTGGTATCAATGATATTTTTAACAGTATCTTCAAAATTCAATATAGCATCATTAAATTCATCTTTATATGCCTCACCTATCTCCTCTAAAATACGGGCTATACTTTTAGTTGCTCTAAATGTTTGTATTGACTTGATTTTTCTAGGATAATTTTTTATGTGGTGTGATTCGTTTAATTTACTTTTGATCCTTTCTAATAATTTATCTATGGGTATATTTTTCCCATTTTTAACTAAATCTTGAGTAGCCATAGTGATTGACCAATAAAGTGATTTAACATATTCAGTGATATTTTCATCAGACGAATTTGGCATTATTTTAATTAAAGTTTGACTATCTAAATTAGACCAAACTAATATAACCGGAAATCGGTCTGAAGGAATTTGAAAACAAGACGCTGCAATTTCTGCCGCTCGATGGTGATGATGTCCAAGACTAAAGAGTACAGATAACCATTCGTCACTATCTCTCATATATTCTTCAACATCATCAACTCCTAATTCCACAAGAAAGTTATGTATTCTATTTTTGGCTGGCTCAACTATATCCATAATATGTTTACTATTAAGAATTAAAAAATTATGGTTGGGAGCATAGGGAAAATAAATATTATGTATTTTTCCACTTTTTTCATGTAGCCAAGTTATTAAATAAGCATCTTCCTGTCTTAATAATAAATCCCATTGATCATTATTTTTATTATGCAAAATTAGTGATGAAGACATATTAGGATAACTCCTCATTTGAGGAATAAAACCCGGTACTGCAAAATACGAAAAATCTGGAATAGGAAACATAAGATACCCCAATATAAGTTTATTAATCTCCCAATAATACCTTAATCGCTTTTAACGCCTGACTATGCTTCCCGTTACTAATCTTAGCAAACCAATAATGGGATTCTTCATAACTTATAGCTTTTATTCCTTGGGCAATATTAGCAATTCTTTCTGGTTTAGAAAGTGGTTGAATCGTCTGAAATAAAAAAGCTAAATTTATGCCTGTTTCCTCAGTTAAAACATAAGGACTTTGGCGATTATGACTTAATGTTTTTGGATCATAATTATTTGCTTTTAAATAATCATAAGCTGTTGTGCATTTAATTTGTATAAGTGGAACAGGCATCTTGCCTGTTGCACAAGAGCTCATAATATTATGATTATACAATTTAGCTGTGTAACAGCTTATTTAAGTATAATTTTTATTACAACACAACTTTGCTGCAATTGGAGTATTGCAACAATTCTAAAAAAAAGTCCGCAGGTGCGGACTATGGACATTGGATAAGGTTAAGTTGTCACCAAGAGAGCCTACAAGATGTTAGACTTACTTTGTATTTTTGCTGCAAAAATATGAAAAATCAATACTCTAACTGTAAGTCTTGAGACATAATAGCAGTAATTATGTCTGAGAAATAACACATTTTCTAGTTTATGTAGTTGCTAAGAATTTAATCTTGACATAAGAGTGCATTTAAACATCAAAAACTTGAGACAAAATTCCTGTAATTTTGTCTGTAATTGTGTGGTCATTCAGGAGTGAAGATTGAGGAGTAAAGATGTTGAAAATATTGGTTAAGTTAAAAAGCTGACTGCTGAGTAGTAAGATGATAAAAAACCCCATAAGTCATGACTTATGAGGTCTAAAGATTTTTAGGCACAGTTGAGGGCAATACCAGGATGATCATCAGTGAGAGTAGGTCATGTCTCTGCTGATAAAACCGTGGCAAAGTTTGCTCGTGTCTGCAACTTGTAACCTAAAAGCCCACAGGTCAATTACTGGAATACTCTACCAAACATAATCAAAGATATGTAGCCAAATTGGCTTTTTTTAACCTGTGGGTGCTAATAATTATGAGGAAGACTTAACTATTTGGGGTATACCAACTAACTGGTATAGCTTATCTTCAAATTTTTGGCTACATACTGACCAATCAAACTCTAAGATAGAAGGACGAGCTTGTGCGGATAATTGGGCTTTGAGTTCAGGATTTTGCAGTATTGCAATTATCTTCTCGGCGAAATCTTGGGCGTTGTTGGGTTGAGCTAGAAAACCATTATAACCAACTGTTACTTGTTCAGTGGTTGAGGGAGCCATAGCGGCGACTACAGGAGTTCCTGATGCTAAAGCTTCGTTATTTGTAGTGCAGAAGTTTTCCGTTACTGAAGGGTTAATAAAAACATCTGCTCTAGCAAACCATCCTAAAAGTTCAGTACCGTGGGACTCACCCCACAGCGTTACACCGTGGAGGAATTTTTGAGCGCGACGACGAATTTCTTGATCTAATGGACCGCTACCAACGATGACTAAATGGACATCAGGAATTTGAGCAGCTATCAAGGGATAAGCATCTAAAAGTTGTGTGACATTTTTCTCGGCAGTGATGCGTCCTACAAATAAAATTGTAGGTCTTTTATCGTTAGGAATTGGATCATAACAGATGTTGCGGGGATGGAATTTTTCACAGTTAATTCCTTGATAGGGGACGTATTCACCGCGTAGACATTCTAGTTTTTGGTACTTGGAAAGTTGTTCCCTAGAAGAAAATATATTGAGGGTGTAAGCATTACTAAATTGCTTAACTAATAATGGAATTATGGGACGCATCAATCCGAATAGGAAATCACCTAAATAATATCGGATATAGGCAACGATATCGGTATGAAAAACGGAGATGATGGGTGTTTTAGTACGTTTCGCATAATCAACTCCTACAGGTCTGCCATAACCTTGCAGAAAAACTGAATATAGCCCTCTCATTTGGGCTGCTTCTTCAACTACAATGATATCAGGTTGAAACTTTTCTAGTAATTGAGTATCGCTCCAATGACGATAGTTTAGAGGTTGGGGCAGAGATTTATAGAATATTAGCGGTTCTGTGGGAAAAGCATAGGAGGAAAAGTTGGCAAAAGATTCTAGTTCTTCTAGTCCTGCCATTGGACGTTTCCCAACTTGTTTACTGAACTTATTATTGATTTGTGGGTGAATAAGAAAAACTTCGTGTCCTTGTTCAAGTAACCAATGGACGCGCTGATGTACAGCAACGGATACTCCTGTTAAGAAAGGAGAATATAAGCCAGTAAATAAGGCAATGCGGAGGGTTTGTTTTGTCATTTTTGTTTCAATGATTTTAGTGCTGGTTTCAGGATTTACGCAGCAACTATCATGAAACTTTTGGTTTTTGCGCTGATAATTAATAAAATTCCCAATTATAATTCCCAATCAAATTACAGACAAGCTTCTGAATTTCTATCAAGAGTATGACTAGAGAGAAATTTTCGGATCAATTGGTTGATCTAACCATTGATAAGGATGATATTCAACTAAGCGAATATGCCAGGGACTTTGAATTTTATAGGTAAGTCCTCGCCATGTCACTGTTGACATCCCCAGAGAAGATAACATTGCTAAACCATAAACCCATTGTGTTAAAGGAATAGCAATGAACATTTTGAGGATGTTGGTGAGTGAAATTTCTGGAATTGGTTGTCCTTGAGAGCGAATTATTTCTTGTACTCCTAGTTCCATGACTAGCATTAACAAGAGTAATCCAATTGTGTAGATGCTATAGGATTTAAATAAGGAAAATGCTGTATTCCATTCTGTGGCTAAAAACAATCCTAAAGCTAAGAACAGGGTGAGGGTAGGAAAGAGAATACTGGAAACTGCATCACTGACTAATGCTAACCAATTGGGGTGATAAAGTCGAGAACAAAGTATTAAGCGTTGGAGAGATGGAAATAAAGTAGATAAATTGCTTTCTTCTCGGTTTACCATTAACAGAGAAGGGACAAATTTAATTTTCCATCCGTGTTTTTTGATGACTTTGTGTAGGAGCATATCGTCACCAAATGCTTCTCCCCATTTTTCCAGTATTTCTGTTTGTTGGAGGAGTTGTTTTTTAATTGCTAAACTCCCACCCCAAGGAACTTGAAAGAGGAACATTTGCACGACAGTAGAAACGTTACCAGCGTAGCGTATTAAAGAACCCCAATATTTTCCTGTGGGTACATACCAACGGTTTCCTGTTGTTATTCCCACTTTTTCATCGGTGAGGGGACTAACTAATTCTCTTAACCAATTTTTGTGGACGATGGTATCAGCATCTACTAAGGCAATTACTTGGTAAGAGTCATCTAAATCGGAAACTGCTTGTACTAAAGAACTGCATTTGAGACTACAATTATGACGTACTGTTCTGAGGGTGCTAATTTGGAAATTAGTGGCTTTAGTTTCAGCGATGACTTCTTTGGCAATTTTAAAAGCTGGATCTTCTGGACTATCAATGATCAGCTTTAAATCGTACTCTGGGTAGTTTTGATTTAAGAGCGATCGCACACAATTAGGTAAAAATGGATCAGCACCTCGTAAACAAAGAATTACTGCCGTTTTTGGTAGTTGGTTATCTGATAAAAATGGTTGTTTATAGGTTCGCAAATACCATAAAAATATTAGCATTAAACATACCTGAATTACCAGCCAACCTATCAAAGAATTAGACAGAAATGCGGTCAAATCTTTCATTAGTCATTAGTCATGGGGAATAGGGAATAGGGAATAGGGAATAGGTAATAGGTAATTGGTAATAGGTAATTGGTAATTGGTAATTGGTAATGGGGAGGTAAATAACCCAATCACCAATCACCAGTCACCAGTCACCAGTCACAAATCACCAATTACTTATGGATCAAGGGAATATTTCATGTTGATGTTAATGGTGGTATTTTTAGTCATTTTAAAACTGGCTTGTTTAAATTTTGGTGTACCAGTTTGGATAGAGACAATGGGATTTCTGGAAATACCAAAACCTTCTGTGGGAATACCAAAAAAGTCTTTATTGAGTTTGCGATCGCCATTTTGATCATCAACTACTGCTACTGCATAAGTTCCTGGTTTTAAACCAGAAAATACTTTTTTCACAGAACTACCAGTAATTTTAGTGCAGCCACTTTGAACTTCACTAGAACTACTCATAGGAAAGCCTTTTTCAGAGTTATAAATTCGGAAACAAATTTCACCTGTTTTGTTACTTATTCCATTCACGACTACAGTTAATGCCGTGGTAGTTTGTGCATGGGCAGTGTTAGCACAACTGAAACTTAAAACAGTCGCCAGCAATAGATAAGAAAGGCGAGATATTTTTAACATAAGCTGTGAGATATAGCCTGTAGATTAATTGCTTAAATATTCATTAGCCAAACTTAAATTACTCTTGGTTTTGGTTCTTGGGGAACGCAAAATTTTAGCAGCCATCCACAAATCTTTAAGTAATAAAGATTCTGTTCCAGATAGCTTTTTAACAATAATCAAATAACACAATATTTGCTCATATAAATTCAGTGAACTTTGACTGACTGAAAGTAAATATTCTTTGAGAATGCGCCAATGGGGAAATAAAAGTTTGCCTTTGTTACCTGAATCAAACCAAATTGAATACTCATAGAAATCTGGTAACATATCTAATGAATATTGAGGATCTTTCTGAGTAAAAGACAGGTAACTTGGAAAAAACATACTCAAAGATTGTTGGGGATGAATCCTGGCAAAAAATAAGTATTCGGGAATTTCATAAAACTGGCCAACTGTACCAAGTCTTAATAATAAAATTCCATCTGCATTGCCATAACCACCCATAGGAGTGATTTTTTGTAAGGAACTTTTGCGAATGACTCCATACATTTGATAACAGAGATGTTTAGTGAGTAATTCTTCAAATCTGATCTGTGTTTTTTCTGAGTTAGTATTGAGTTTAATTTCATAGTTTTGGAAAAAATTACCCTGTTCATCAATCAGATATGTGTGGGAATGGCATAAGATATAATGTGGATTTTCCTCAAGTACCTGTATACA
The DNA here is from genome assembly GCF_014696195.1 of Sphaerospermopsis sp. FACHB-1094. Taxonomy (NCBI): domain Bacteria; kingdom Bacillati; phylum Cyanobacteriota; class Cyanophyceae; order Nostocales; family Aphanizomenonaceae; genus Sphaerospermopsis; species Sphaerospermopsis sp. FACHB-1094. The sequence continues at coordinate 71,956 of NZ_JACJPT010000005.1, forward strand.
TTTACTGAGAAAATCAGGAGCGTGTAAATCGTCGTAAGCTGCCCATTTAAAGTATTCACTATTCGATAATTCAAAAACGCGGTTAAAATTACAAGCGCAACCGATATTAGTAGGATTACGATAGTAACGAATGCGATGATCTTGTGCAGCGTAATTTCTACAAATTTCTTCAGTATTATCTGTGGAAGCGTTATCTGAAATAATTAACTCAAAATCACTAAATGTCTGATTTAGCAGAGAATCTAGAGACTGTTTTATAAATTTTTCGCCGTTGTATACAGGTAATCCAATACTTAATTTTGCTTGAGGTTTATACATACGCCATTCCCGACAAAAATATATTACTGAGTAAGCATTCAGCCGTCAGTTATCAGCTATGTAAATGAAAGATTGAAATAAAAAGAATCAAAAGAAATAGATGTAGATAACATTCCTGAACTAAAAACGCCTGAATCCTGGCTATGGGCTGATTACTGATAGCTGAATACTTACATTACTGATTACTTATTTCATCAATTTTTGGATGTCGGTTTTTTGTAACCATTGATGAGTACGTTTCATGCCTTCTTCTAAATCAACTTTGGGTTTATAGTTTAATAAACTTGTAGCTTTAGCAATAGAATAAGCATAAGGACGACTCATAAAGTCTACTGACTCTGGGAGGATATCAGCTTTTTTGCGAAATAGTTTTTGTCCTTGGTTACGCACTTTAAGAAACAATTTCATTTCTTCCTTAGGCAAGGACATGGGAGCAGGTAAACCTTCCATTGCTGCGAGGTGAATAAAATATTCTTTCCAAGAAGTTTTTTCACCATCTGTAATATTAAATATTTCGCCATAAGCTTCTTTTTCTATTGCTAAAAAGATGGCATCAATTAAGTTATCAACATAAAGATGATTCATCACACCTTTACCATCATTGGCATAGGCAAATAATTTTTGACGCATCATTAATACTGGGCGCACTATCCAAGGAATACTACCCGGACCATAAACATCTCCAGCGCGAATTATGATAACTCCAAAATCTGGGGATGAGTTAAGTTTTAAAACTTCTGTTTCTGCTTCAATTTTAGTTTGACAATAGGGGTTATTATCACTAGATAATGTTCCTATTTCGGCAATATTATCGCTATAGTTAAAGCCATAAACTAAGACAGTGGAAAGATGAACAAATGTTTTCACACCTGCTTGTTTAGCAGCTTTAGCTATGTTGACAGTACCTCCTACATTAATTTCTCGAAAACTTTTAATGTCTCCTGCTTCTTCTGCTAGTTGGGCAGTGTGTAAAATAATGTCTACTCCCTGACAAGCTTTTTGGGCTATTTTATCGTCAGTGATGCTACCAACAATAATTTCTACTCCTAAGTTTTGGAGGTTTTTATCCTGTACTTGAGAAGTTTGTAAACCTTTGACTTTCATGCCTTGAGATATTGCTAATTCTGCTGCACGAGAGCCAATAAATTCGTCAGTGCCGGTAATGAGAATGGTTTTGTTTTTGATGTCCATAGTATTGATTAGTGAATATTCTGAGTTAATTTATTGACGATTTAGAAAATATCTGCTGGATCTGCGGAGCGCAGTTTATTAATTGCTAATGCGCCGGAAGTGATGCAAATCAAAACTGTAGAGGTAAGAACAAGTATGGCATTATTAGAAGTCATCACGATGGGTAATTTAGTTGCTTCCATAGCAAAATCATATAAAGCAACTGAAATAATAAATCCTGGGAAATAAGCTAGTAAAGCTAGAATGAGTGCCTGTTGAAAAACTACATTTAATAAATAGCCATTGGCATAACCGATAGCTTTTAAGGTGGCGTAGGCAATAAATTGGGTAGCAATATTGCTATAAAGAATTTGATAAACAATGACTACGCCAACGACAGAAGCCATTGTCAACATTAAGTTTAAAATAAAGCCAATGGGTGTTCTAGAAGCCCAATATTCTTTTTCAAAATCAATGAATTGTTGACGGGTGAAAATCTGGACATCATTAGGTATATTGTCCCGCAAGTTTTTTAACACTTCCTGGGGATCAACACCTGGTTTCAGTTTAACAATACCTACATCTATTTTTTCTGATGGACGTACAAGGGGATTGATTTTTACAAAAGTTGAGTCACTGACAATTAAATTGCCATCGACACCAAAGGAGGGACCTAAACTAAATAAACCCCCTACTCTGACTCGATAACCTTGCAAGGCATCAAATGCGAAAATTTCTATTTTTTGTTCTGTATTTCCTCTCTCAAAATTTTTGGCTATGGGACCAAATTCAGGGCGTGAGGATCTGTCAAATAACATGACATCAGGAATTTTGAGTTTATCTAAATTCTCCTGCACTTCGGGAATATTCATCACTGGTCTACCGGGGTCAAAACCAATGACATAAATAGAATATTTCTCGCCTGTTTCTGGATTTTTTAGCTTTGCAAATTGCAAATACATCGGGCTAACTGATTCTACACCATTAAACCCTAATGTTTGATATAAACGATTGCGATTAAAACTTTGATTTGAGGTCAAAGATTTGTATTGAGAACTAACTAAAAATAAGTCTCCTTTGAGATTTTGATGTACTGCTGTAGCACTAGAATAAAGTGCATCTTGGAAACCAAGTTGAATAAACATCAGCAGCACAATAAAGGCTATTCCGGCTACAGCGACAACAAAACGGAGTTTTTGCTGGGCTAACTGTAGCCATGCTAAAGGTATTTTGATGGTCATATATTTTGTTTTTAGTTATTAGTCATTAGTCATTAGTTAATTCTACCCAATCACCAATCACCAGTCACCAGTCACCAATCACCTACTAATGACTAAATCTGAATAGCAACGTCTACCTGCAAGTTAGTTAAACGAGATACTTTTTGGCTGTCTGCTGGTTGATCAATGGCGATTTTTACTTCGACAATTCTGCGATCTGTATCTGAGTTGGGGTTAAGACTAAAGATGCTTTGTTTGTCAATTTGCCAGCCAATTTCTTTGACTGTTCCCTGTAGTTTTCCTGAAAATGCAGCACTGGTAAGATTAGCTTTTTGTCCAACTCTCACTTTTTGAATATCTGTTTGATAAACTTCAGCAATGACATTCATTTCTGAGGTTTTACCAAGTTCTGCAAAACCAGAAGTTGCTATTACTTCGCCGTTTTTGGCATGAATTTTTAATACTCTGCCATCTATGGGGGATTTGATGTAAGTTAATTCGTGATCTGCTTTGGCTTGTTGAACGGCAGTTTCTGCACTTTTAACTTCACTTTCTGCTAATGCCACATCTACACTACGTACTTCTTTGATGCTGTTGAGTTTGGCAGTTGCTTCTTGAATTTGATCTTGTAAGGTGTTTTTGGTTCTTTGCAGTGTCGCTTTTGCTTCTGTTAATTGTTGTTGGGCTGTTTTTAGTTGTAAAGTTTTGGCATCAGCAATGGAAGCAGAAATTGCGCCATCTTTGTATAATTTCTGATAGCGATCGCTCTCTTTTTGAGCATTTTCTACTTCAGCTTGAATGCGGTTAATTGTCGCGTTTTGTACTGCAATTTCACCTTTTAATTGTGATTCTAACCGAGTAATTGTTGCTTTTTGAGCGTTAATATCTCCGGGTTTTGCTCCAGCTTTTACCTGTGCTAGTTTAGATTTAGCAACTAATAATTTATCAAAAGCTTGTTTGATTGCAGTTTTTGAACGTTCATAGTTTTCTAAATAAGCTAATGTTTGTCCTGCTGTTACTTCATCCCCTTCTGCTACTAATAGTTTTTCTACACGCACACCGTTGATGGAATTAGGAGCAGATAAATAAGTAATTTCCCCTTGGGGTTGTAGTCTTCCTAAAGCAGTGACAGCAAATTTTACAGGAGTGGGTTGAGGGGATGGGTTTTCAGTAGCGGGAAGTGGAGAATTAGATTTTCCCCTTAATTGAGAAAAACTGTAGAAAGATCCTAAACCAGCAGTTAACGCAGTTGCAACTACTAGAATAATTTTCCACTGCTTGGTAGCTTTTTTTAATAGTTGGCTTTCTTTATTTACTGCCATATTTTTATTCCCGTTATTTTTGCTCAGGTATAGTTTTAATAGCGCAAATTACCTAAAATAACTTATCCTTTATAATCTGACGTTTAGCTAATGGATAAGTCGCATTACTTGTGTGTATGAATTGTTGTGATAGTTTATAGCAATCTTTACAGGTAACAAGATAAACAGGAAAATCAACAGTGATTGAACTCGGTGATTTAGCTTGCAATTATCATCAGTTTTATCTTTAATTAGCCTTTGATAAAGTAGCGAGAAATACAAGATAGCTAACTAAAAATTTTGTGTTTCCGATAGAACGATTTTCCAGAGAAGTAAATCAAGAAATCTGTAAAAGTTCAATCTAATTCTGCCAAAAAAAATGAATTTTGTCAACAAAGTAAATGGACTTATTTGTTATTGTTACTGAAAATAACTCAAATAATATATTTTCTTGAAAACATGACATAAGAGGTTTATGAATCAACTGTGACATCTGTAGTTTTGTGATCAAATAACGATTGATGTTGTCAAAATATAAAGATTCCATCACAAGTTGCTCCTGTGGTCTTAATACGATTAATTACAGCTACTAAATTAAGATTTGCTTTATAAATAACCAATTTGAGTAACAAACTGAGTTATCTTATAAATTCATCAAATACCACAGCCTAATTATCATGTTTCTCTGAGAAAAAGATATTTATGTTCAAATCAATAATGTGTCTATTTAATGATTTGTTACTGACAAGACAGTTGCTCTAAAATTCATGATAATGCCAGCGTAAATGACAAGAACACACCTAAAACAAAACTTTTATTGTGCAAATTCAAGTAAGGTGCTATACTATGATACCGATAGAATATTGAAAAGTGAGTTCATGAGCCAAAAATATTTTTCAAAACTTACTTTCTGTGAACTATTCTATTTTTTCAAATTGTGTTATTCTTTGTATTAATTCAATAATGAAAAGCAGCAAGTCAATTATTCAATTAGTTGCAAGTAAAAAGGAAAAAATACCTTAACGAAGGCAGGAGGCAGTGGTTCGACACTTCGAGCGCGCTCAGTGCATCGCTTCGCTCTCCAACCGGAGGCAGGAGGCAGGAGACCGTTTTTGTAACGGGGATTTATATGCCGCTCCAATAAATTTTCGCCTTAAAAAGCGAAGTTTTAGACCCGATTGTTTCGATAAACAAACTCTGTTCTTATCTCGATAAAACCGTTTAAGTATTTTTTCACATTGTATGGATTTAGAGTCAAGGTGATGTTATTTCTGTAACGAGTTTGGCAGCTTTTATTGGTTGAATGTCATAAAATATATTAACTTATTTTGCTAATCACTGGTAATTTAATGCTCACAAAGATGCTGACATCATATCTACTGTGATTAGACAATTAACCAATTTACTAACCAATTAGTAACCAAACAAGTTCAGAAAATTTTACCAGTTTCTACAATATCCTGAGTTCTTTGGATTGAGTTTTCTAAATCCTGCTGTCTTTTCTCACACACGCCAGTTTTTACTGATAATGTCTCTAAACAAACAAGAAAAGGAAAGACAACATTGTATAGTATCGTTTCAGGTTTATAGTGTTAGCCAATTACATCAAAACACCAAAGAATCCAATTATTAAAATGGGAAATCAAGGCAGTATTTACCGTGTGGTGTTAATGGATGAAAATGCCTGATTTCTTACACAGCTAAATCAAGAAATACTGGTAAGAAAAAAATGGGTCTATGATTTGTAAGCCACAGACGTTTCCGTAAATTCTGTTGCTCAACAATTAACAATCCTCAAAATTACTCTATGCCATGATGTCTGCTGATTCAATTAATACTGCCTTGGCAGAGTTAGAGAGCCTTATTAACAGTTGTGAAAAGGATTTGATTAGGTTTATAGAGGAAAGAAAAATGAAGTCAGAAAATCAAATGTCAACTCACAAAATTAACAGACAATTGCAACAAAATCCTATTGCTATTGTGGGGATGGCTTCTCTATTGCCACAAGCTAGAAACCTAAGACAATACTGGTCAAATATTGTTAATAAAGCTGACTGTATTACTGATGTTCCTGAAACCCATTGGAGCGTCAAAGATTACTACGATCCTAACCCCAGAACTCCAGAAGATAAAACCTATTGTAAACGTGGTGGTTTTCTTCCTGAAGTTGATTTTAACCCGATGGAATTTGGGATTCCTCCCAGCATTTTAGAAGTTACTGATGTCTCGCAACTATTAAGTTTAGTAGTTGCTAAAGAAGCAATGGAAGATGCTGGTTATGGTGAATCTCGTGATTTTAACCGGGAGAATGTGGGGGTTATTTTAGGTGTGGCAATGGCTAAACAATTGGGTATGCCATTATCAGCCAGATTAGAATATCCTGTGTGGGAAAAAGTTCTTAAAAGTAGCGGTTTATCTGACGAAGATACTCAGAAAATAGTCGAAAAAATTAAGAGTGCTTACGTTAAATGGGATGAAAACGCATTCCCTGGAATGTTAGCAAATGTTGTGGCTGGACGTATTGCCAACCGTCTCAATTTTGGCGGTATGAATTGTGTAGTTGATGCTGCTTGTGCTAGTTCCTTTGGTGCTTTAAAAATGTCCATTAGTGAACTGGTAGAACATCGCAGCGATATGATGTTAACCGGTGGTGTGGATACCGATAACACCATCATGGCTTACATTTCTTTTAGCAAAACTCCGGCGGTTTCTCCTAGCGAAAATGTCAAACCTTTTGATGCAAAATCAGATGGGATGATGTTAGGTGAAGGTATCGCTATGTTAGTTCTCAAACGCTTAGAAGATGCCCAAAGAGATGGCGATAAAATCTATGCTGTAATTAAAGGTATTGGTACTTCTAGCGATGGTCGCTACAAGAGTATTTATGCACCACGAAAAGAAGGACAAGTTAAAGCCTTAGAACGTGCTTATAATGATGCTGGTTTTTCGCCGGCAACTGTGGGTTTAATGGAAGCTCACGGTACGGGAACAATGGCGGGAGATCCTACAGAATTTGCCTCTTTACACAGTTTCTTTAGTCAATATGATAACAAGAAACAGCATATTGCTTTAGGTAGTGTAAAATCCCAAATTGGACATACAAAAGCCGCCGCAGGTGCAGCAAGTTTAGTGAAAACTGCCCTAGCTTTACACCACAAGATTTTACCACCAACTATCAATATTACTGAACCAAATCCGAAGCTTGATATTGAAAATTCTTCATTTTATTTAAACACTGAAACTAGACCTTGGATACGTGCAGCAGGTGAAGATCCAAGACGTGCGGGTGTCAGTTCCTTTGGTTTTGGTGGCACTAATTATCACGTAGTTTTGGAAGAATATCAAGGGGAGCAACAAGAGGCTTATCGTTTACATAATGTGGCAAGTGAAATGTTATTATTTGCTACCAATCCTAGTGAATTAATCAATAAGTTAGAAGCAACTTTTAATAACTTGCAATCTAGCGATGGTGATAGATATTATTCACAATTGGTTCTCGAATCTCAATCTCTAAGTATTCCTAAGACTGCGGCGAGAATTGGTTTTGTAGCCGAGAATAAAGCAGAGGCTTGTAAGTTACTCAAAGTTAGTATTGACTTACTGAAAAATAAACAATCTGCAACTTCTTGGGAACATCCACAGGGTATTTATTACCGTGCTTCTGGGATAGAATTAGCTGGAAAAGTTGTGGCTTTATTCTCTGGTCAAGGTTCTCAATACCTAGAAATGGGTAGAGAGGTGGTGATGAATTTCCCAACTTTAAGAAGGTTGTATGGGTTGATGGATGGGTTGTTAAATAAAGATAATTTGCAGCCTATTTCGGAAGTTGTTTTCCCTCATCCAACTTTTAATGAAGCGGAGAAAAACGAGCAAATTGCAGCTTTACAAAGAACAGAATATGCACAGCCGGCAATTGGTGTTTTTAGTGCTGGTTTGTATTCTATTTTCCAACAAGCTGGGTTTCAATCTGATTTTACCGCCGGTCATAGTTTTGGTGAATTAACCGCTTTGTGGGCTGCGGGAGTGTTGAGTGAAGAAGATTATTTGTACTTGGTTAAGTCTAGAGGTCAAGCGATGGCTGCACCGAAAGATCCTGATCATGATGCAGGTAGTATGTTAGCGGTGAAAGAAGATATCAGCAAAGTTGAAGCAGTGCTGAAGAACTTCCCGAAAATTGCGATCGCTAATTTCAATTCTCCCACTCAAATTGTTTTAGCTGGTCCTACTGCGGAAATTCAGAAAATTCACGAGAAGTTTCAAGAGTTAGGATATGGTGCTGTTCCTTTGCCAGTATCCGCCGCGTTCCACACACCTTTAATTGCCTTTGCTCAAAAATCCTTTGCCATTGCAACAAAATCTGTATCCTTCCAAAATCCCAAAGTTCCTGTTTTCAGTAACGTTACTGGTAAACAATATCCTCAAGAACCATCCGCCATTCAAAGAGTATTAGAAAGTCATCTTTCTAGCTCAGTTCACTTCAAACAAGAGATAGAAAATATCTATGCTGCCGGTGGTTATTGCTTCGTAGAATTTGGACCAAAACGCATTCTTACCAACTTGGTAAAAGATATTTTGGGTGAGCGTCCACATATTACTATATCTCTCAATCCTAGCACCCAGAAAAATAGCGATCGCTCTCTCAGAGAAGCAGCAGTACAACTGCGTGTAATTGGTATGACTTTAGGTAATCTTGACCCCTACCAACTACCAGAAACATTACCCACCAAAGAAACCAAAAAAGCCTTAAACGTTAAATTAAGAGGCATTAACTACGTTTCCGATAAAACCAAAAATGCCTTTACCGAAGCACTTAATGATGGTTTCAAAATTCAAGGAGTGCAAGAAATTAAAGAATCTCGGAATTTAGAAGAATCTAAGATTTTAGAAGTTAAAAATTCTGCAACTTCTATAACTCCTGTAACTTCTGTAACTTCTTTCAGCAACGGAAACGGAAATGGTAACGGTAACGGTAACGGCAACAAGAAAACACCAGTAATTACTTCTTTGCAAACAGTTTCTCAGATGAATCCTGCTACACCTGTAAATTTAAATCCAGCCACCAAAGAACAATTATCTAAAGTGCCTTATGCGCTGGCAGAGAGTCTAGGAGGGAATATGGAAACACCAGATAAAAACACCAACTTTCAACAGGTTTTGGAAAGTTTAGAAAACCTCCTCAACCAGTTTCAAAATAATCAAAGTGATAACTTAGAAATTCACGGCACATATTTAAATCATCAAATGGAATATGCGAAAACATTTTTCCAATTGATGCAGCAACAAAACGCCCTGTTAATGAACAGTCAAGCTGCCGAAACTGCCCAAATTAAACAATCAATCATGGAAAGTTTCGAGCGCAGCATGGTGCAATTTCACAACCAACAAGCCGAAACTCTCCGCATCCATGAACAATATTTGCGGGAACAAGTAGAATACACCAAAAACTTCTTCCAGCTTATTCAACAAGAATATTCATTACTAATTGACGCTACAGAAACCGCACCTGTCATTCCCCCACAATTTACAGAAACACACACCCAAAGTCTACGGGAATTTATCCCCCAAAACCCAGAACCAACTATTACAGAAACAGTTGTTACTCCTGTTAACAAAATAGTAGAAACTCCTGAACCAGTAATAGAACCTATAACTCAAACTGCACCTGTAATAGAACAAGTTCCCATTACAAAAATTGCTGAACCTGTAATAGAAAATAAACCCGAACCAGTTGCACCTGTAGCATTAATTTCTGAGCCAACAAAACCCGCAGTTAATATTGATGAACTAGGTAAAAATCTCCTAGCAATTACTAGCGAAAAAACAGGTTATCCCATCGAAATGTTAGAATTTGACATGGACATGGAAGCCGACCTGGGAATTGACTCCATCAAACGGGTAGAAATCTTAGGAGGATTGCAAGAATTATATCCTGATTTACCCAAACCAAACTTAGAAGAACTGGCAGAAAAACGCACCATTGGGCAAATAGTTGAATATCTAGGAAAACAGGTTACGGTTAACAGTTCAGAAGTAAAAAATGAGGTAAAAGGTGACAGTTTACAGGTGATAGAAGAGGTGACAGGTTACAGGTTACAGGTGACAGAAATAGAGGAAGTAAAACAAGATTTAGTCATTATTCCCCAGTCCCCAGTCCCCAGTACCAAACACCCGGATATAGCCGAAACCCTGTTAAGAATTACCAGTGAAAAAACAGGCTATCCAGTAGAAATGTTAGAACTAGACATGGACATGGAAGCCGACCTGGGAATTGACTCCATCAAACGGGTAGAAATATTAGGAGGAATGCAAGAAGCGTACCCCGATTTACCCAAACCAAACATCGAAGAATTAGGCGACCTGCGAACAATTGGACAGATAGTTAACTACCTCCAAAAACTGGTGGCAGGTGAAAAAAAAAAGCTTGATTCTTACCAGATAGAAACACAAACAGAAACAATAAAAAAAGTGGTGGACTTAACCCCACCACTACCAGCAGACCCAAATTTACCTCGTCGTCCAGCCAAACTCAAAACATTACCCAGACCTGATTTTTGGGAATATAAACTCCCAGAAGGACACATTGGATTAATCACAGATGACGGTTCTTTAACTACAACAAAATTAGCCCACGCGCTAATAGAAAAAGGTTGGAAAGTAGTAGTTTTGAGTTTCCCCCAATCAATAGTTCCAGAACAGTCACCATTACCAGTAGGAGTTACCCGCCTCACCTTAGCAAACATGAGTGAAGAACACCTACAACTACTACTGCAAAGTATAACTATTCAACATGGAAAGATTGGGGCATTTATTCACCTACATCCACAATTCACAACCGCAAATCTCGGCTATTCAGAAACAGAAAAAGCGATTGTCAAACACATCTTTTTAATGGCAAAACATCTCAAACAATCGCTGACCACAGCCGCCGAATTAGAAGGAAGAGTTAGCTTTTGTACAGTTGCCCATCTTGACGGTGCATTTGGATTAGACTACACAGAAAACTTCGGAATTATCGGCGCAGGATTATTTGGATTAACCAAGAGTTTGAGATGGGAATGGCCAAAAGTCTTCTTGAGAGCAATTGATTTACATCCCAACTTAGACCCACATCAATCAGCAGAATATATTGTGGGAGAATTGTACGATTCTAACCGATATATTGGTGAAGTTGGTTATAGCTCAAAGGGAAGAGTAACGCTTGTAGCTGAAGCCGAATAACCTGCAAGGTGGGCAATGCCCACCACACAAAGAAATTGTGTTTCGCGCAAAGGCACAAAGGAGCAAAGACGCAAAGGTAAATATTACTTATTTCCTAAGTACCTCTATTCTTCTTTCTCTTCTTCCTCTCTTCCTTCGTGTCCTTTGCGCCCTTCGTGGTTCAATAAATCTTCTCTTTGCGCCTTTGCGTCTTTGCGTGAGAAAAAAATAAATTTATTCATCAACACAGAATCAATTATAAAGTTGAATTATGACAGCAACACTTCAAGTTAGCCCATCATCTGTATTTGTTGTCAGTGGTGGAGCAAAGGGAATCACTGCACAATGCACAATTAAATTAGCCCAAAATCAACCTTGTAAATTCATTCTTTTAGGTCGTTCAGAAATTACAGAAGAACCAGATTATACCCGTGATTGTTTAGAAGAACCAGCTTTGAAAAAACGCATCATGGAAAATTTGATTTCTCAAGGTAAGAAACCAACACCCATGATGGTACAAAAGATATTTAATCAAATTACTTCCAGCAGAGAAATTAAAAAGACTTTAGCCGCAATTGAAGCAGCAGGGGGAAAGGCTGAATATATCAGCGTTGATGTGACTGATACAGTAGCATTACAAGAAAAACTTAATACTGTTGCTCAAAAGTTTGGGCAAATTACAGGTATTATTCACGGTGCTGGAAATTTAGCAGATAAGTTAATTGAAAAGAAAACATCTGAGGATTTTGAAAAAGTTTATACTGCCAAAGTTCAAGGTTTACAAAATTTACTCAATTGCATTCATCCTGAACAATTACAGCATTTAGTTTTGTTTTCTTCCGTGACTGGTTTTTATGGGAATATTGGTCAAAGTGATTATGCTATAGCTAACGAAATTCTCAACAAATCAGCCCACCAATTTAAAAAACATTATCCCCAAACTCATGTAGTCGCAATTAACTGGGGTGGTTGGGATAGTGGGATGGTGACACCACAATTGAAAAAAGCATTTGCTGAACGTGGAATTGATATTATTCCCGTAGAAATCGGTACACAAATGTTAGTTAATGAACTCCATCCCGCCTTTCAAAATCAATCCCAGGTGGTGATTGGTAGTCCCATGAATTTACCACCCACACCCCTAGAAAGCGAACTAAAAAGTTATCGTCTCCGCAGACGGATGACATTAGCAGAAAATCCCTTTTTATATGATCATACCATTGCCGGGGTGCAAGTATTACCAGCTACCTGTGCCATGTCTTGGATGATTCATGCTTGTGAAGAAATTTATCCAGGTTATCGCTACTTAAATTGCAAAGAATTTAAAGTCTTAAAGGGAATATCCTTTAATTCCACCCTCGCAGATGAATACATTTTAGAAATTCAAGAACTATCAAAAGCTGATGGTGAATTTATAGAATTTCAAACCAAAATATTGAGTAAAAATGCTCAAGGTAAAACCCATTTTCATTTCTCTGCTATCATCAGAGTAGTGGGTAAAATGCCAGAAGCGCCAATCTATGAAGCAATGAATCTCACAGAAGATAACATCATTACCACTATAGGTAAAGAATTTTATCAAAATGGCGATTCATCCTTATTTCATGGACCAGCTTTCCAGGAAATTACCAGGGTATTAAATGTTAACCCTAATAAAATTACCGTCGAGTGTTGCTGGCAAGAAATATCTGAACAAGCACAAGGACAATTTCCCGTTAAATGGCATAATCCCTATACCACAGATATCAGTACCCAATCACTTTGGATATGGTTAAACCACTTTCATCAAGAAGTATGTTTACCAGGACAATTAACGTATTCAGAACAATTTTTAGCAGTACCTTGTAATTTACCATTTTATGTTTCCTGCGAAGTAGAAAATAAAACAGATACAGGAGTAACAGCCAACTTTATCTTACACAGTCGAGAAGGAAAAATATACTCCCGCATTTTAGGAGCAAAAGCAGTCATTTGGCCGATGAAAATGTTAAGTAAGAAATAGATAGATAAAGAAATTGTAGGTTGGGTTAAGCGACAGCGCAACCCAACAACATCAACAAAATGTTGGTTTTTCTCATGTTGGGTTTCCTTACGTCAACCCAACCTACAATTAAAACTTTGAACCACGTTTGGGGGAATCGCGTAAATCCTTAGAAACTTGGGAAAAGAAGTAAAAATCTCTCTCTCTGCGCCTCTGCGCCTCTGCGTGAGAAACTTACTTCTTTCCCTCCTACCCCAACGAGGATTTCAACAGTGGAAAAAATAGCCATTATCGGATTATCCTGCCTCTTTCCAGACGCAAACAATCCTGAGCAATTTTGGCAGAATCTCAGCGCAGAAAAAGACTCAACTTCTGATATTAGCGTAACCGAATTAGGTTTAGATCCTAGCATATTCTACGATAAAACCAAAGGCAAACCGGAAAAATTCTACTTTTTAAAAGGTGGATTTATCCGTAACTTTGACTTTAACCCCAACGAATATAATTTACCTGGGGAATTTGTCCAAAGTCTGGACAATACTTTTAAATGGTCACTGTATGCAGCTAAACAAGCAATTATTAACAGTGGCTATTGGGGAAATCAATCTGCACTCTCTGAATGTGGCGTAATTTTAGGAACTCTCGCTTTACCAACTAAAGCATCAAATCAATTGTTTGCCCCTATTTATCAGCAAACAATAGAACCTGCAATTAGTGAACTTTTACAGGAAAAAGATTTCCGTTTAGGTGGTACATTAACCGCAGCTAAAGCATCACCCTATAATGCAATGGTTTCCGGTTTACCTGCTGCCATAATTTCCCGCGCTTTTAATCTTTCTGGAACTCATTTTTGTATAGATGCTGCCTGTTCATCATCATTTTATGCCATTAAATTAGCATCCCATTATCTGCAATCAAGTAAAGCAGATTTAATGTTAGCTGGTGCTATTAGTTGTTCAGATCCGTTGTTTTTAAGAATGTTATTTTCAGGTATTCAAGGATATCCAGAAAATGGCATTAGTCGCCCTCTTGATAAGTCATCACGGGGTTTAATTACCTCCGAAGGCATTGGGATGTTAATGTTAAAAAGATATGGTGATGCTGTCAGAGATGGGGACAAAATTTTAGCAACAATCTGCGGTAATGGTTTATCTAATGATGGCAAAGGTAAACATCTTTTAAGTCCTAATGCTCAAGGGCAAATGACAGCCTATCAAAGAGCTTATGACGAAGCAAAACTTAACCCCCAAGAAATAGATTATTTAGAGTGTCATGCAACCGGCACTCTCTTAGGAGATACCACCGAATCTAACTCTATTGAAGGATTTTTTGGCGCGAAAAATGCCAAACCCTTAGTAGGTTCAACTAAAAATAATATCGGTCATTTACTCGTTGCTGCTGGCATGGTGGGGATTACAAAAACGATTTTAGGAATGTCTAATAATGTCATCCCTGCAACTATTAATGTCAGTGAGCCGATGGGTTCTGAAAATAATGTGATATCGCCTCAAAACATTGTCAGAACCGCCACACCGTGGCCGAGTAAAGAAACTAAGCGTGTAGCTTTGAGTGCATTTGGATTTGGTGGAACAAACTCTCATTTAATTATTGAGCATAATTCTTGAGCAAGGGGAAGTCAGATAATGAATAATCAAGAAAGAATGAACGCGCAAATGGCTGCAAAAATGGCGATTGTGGGCATGGATGCCTTTTTTGGGGAATGTGATGGTTTAGATGCCTTTGAGGGCAGTATTTACGACGGAAAACAACATTTTATTCCCTTACCTGAAAAAAGATGGCATGGGATTAATGAACAAGAAAAATTATTGCAAGGTTACGGTTTAGAAGCAGGAACAGTACCCAACGGTGCATACATTAAAGATTTTGAAATTGACACATTAGCTTACAAAATTCCGCCCAACGAAGTTGAAAAACTCAACCCGCAGCAAACTTTACTATTAAAAGTGTGCGATCGCGCCCTCAAAGATGGTAACATTCAACCTAATAATAATGTCGCTGTCATTATCGCCGCTGATATAGAATTATCTGTACATCAATTACAACAACGGTGGAATTCTTCTTGGCAATTAAAAGATGGTTTGAATGCTGCGGAAATTGCCTTACCACCAGAAAAAATCACCCAACTAGAAAACATAGTAAAAGATAGCATTCACCATCAAGTTGATATTGGCGAATATCTCAGTTATGTCGGCAATATCATGGCCAGTCGAGTTTCTTCTTTGTGGAATTTCTCTGGTCCATCCTTCACTATTAACGCCGTAGAAACTGCCACTTTTAAAGCTTTAGAATTAGCAGAAATGCTATTAGCAACTCACGAAGTTGAAGCAGTAGTTGTAGGTGCTGTTGACTTAGCTGGGGGTGTAGAAAATGTCTTCCTGAGAAGTCAATTTGGTAAACTAAATACAGGCATAAATACCCTCAGTTTTGACCAAAATGCAGACGGTTGGAATGTGGGAGAAGGTGCAGGTGCGGTAGTTTTGCAGAGACATGATACCGCATTGCAAAACAATCAACGCATCTATGCAGTCATTGATGGTTTAAGTATTGGTCAATCTCCTGCAATGGCGATAAATGCAGATACCATCAATCAAGTCTGCAAACAAGCATTAAAACAAGCCTGCATCCAACCCCAAGAGGTCAATTACTTAGAAGTCTGCGGTAGTGGCATACCCCAAGAGGACGAAGCAGAAATTCAGGGTATGCTGCAAGCTTATCCTTCGGTGGGAGATGGTTTACACTGTGCCATTGGTAGCGTCAAAGCTAATATTGGTCATACTTTCGTGGCTTCTGGTATTGCCAGTTTAATCAAAACTGCCCTGAGTCTGTACTATAAATATATACCAGCAACCCCCAACTGGTCAGGTGTGAAAACACCGCAAGTATGGGAAGGAAGCCCCTTTTATGTTGCTACCGAGTCTCGACCTTGGTTTTTACAAAAAGAGGTCAAATGTCGAATTTCTGCTATTAACAGTATTGGTTGTGACGGTTCTTTTGCTCACGTTATTTTATCAGAAGAAACCCAACAGGAAGAACGCAATAGCAGATATTTAGAATCACGCCCCTATCATCTTTTTCCTATCAATGGAAATGATGAAACTAGCTTATTAACTGCGTTAAATAACCTAGAAAAAACCATTGAAACTGCTGAATGTTTGAAAACCACAGCCAGTCAAACATTTATCAATTTTCAACAACAACCTAACGCCAATTATACCTTATCTATCACCGGACGCAACCACAAAGAACTCCTCAAAGAAATCAATTCTGCCAAAAAAGGTGTAACCAATGCCTTTGTAAATGGCAAAGATTGGGTGACACCCATTGGTAGTTATTTTACACCCAAACCATTAGGAAAAAATGGCGAAATTGCCTTTGTTTATCCTGCGGCTGTTAACACTTATGTAGGAATTGGACGGACATTATTCCGACTATTTCCTAAAGCCTTTGATGACGTAATTGTTAAAAGTTTGTACAAACGGGCAGCCGATGTTGAAAAATTAGTATTTCCCAGAAGTCTGAAAAAACTAACTACCAGAGAACTAGAAACACTAGAAAAGAAATTGTTAGATGATTCTCTGGCTATGTTTGAAGCAGAAATGCTCTTTACGAGATTCATCACCACAATTATTAGCGATGACTTCCAAATTAAACCCAAATATATCTTTGGTTATAGCTTAGGTGAAACCAGTATGATGGTTGCCCAAGGAGTTTGGAGCAACTTCTATCAAGGAAGTAACACCTTCAACTCATCATCATTATTTGGTGATAGATTATCAGGACAAAAAAATGCAGTCAGAGAGTATTGGGGACTACCAAAAAATTCTGCAAATCATGATAATAATTTGTGGAGTAACTACGTTTTAATGTCTACACCTGACCAAGTTAGAGAAGTTTTAAAAGGTGAAAATCGTGTCTACCTCACCCAAATTAATACACGAGAAGAAGTATTAATTGCCGGTGAACCAGCAGCGTGTGAAAGAGTGATCAAAAAATTAGGATGTAACGCTTTTCCTGCACCTTTTGACCACGTTATTCACGCTCCAGCGATGCAGTCAGAATACCCAGAACTATTCCGACTCAACAACTTACCAGCACAAAAAATTTCCGGAGTTACCTGTTATTCTGCGGCAGAATATCAACCAATTACCTTAGAAAGTGAAGTAATTGCCCATAATATCGCCAAAGGATTATGTCAGGAATTAGACTTTCCTCGCTTAGTCAATCGAGTTTATCAAGACGGTGCAAAAGTATTTATTGAAGCTGGTGCTGGTGGTATTTGTTCACGGTGGATAGATAAAATTCTCAGCAACCAAGAACACATTAACGTATCCTTAAATCGTCGTGGCTTAGATGACCATACATCAATAGTCAAGGCATTAGCAAAACTGCTCAGTCATGGAGTTAAATTAGATATTTCTCCCCTGTATAACCTCTCCCTAGCAACCACCAAACAAAACAAAGCAACATTGAGAAAAGTAACACTAGGTGGCAACTCTATCACCGCCGAAATTTTAAAAGCAGAAAACCGCCAACTGTTCCAAAAAGATACACATCAAAAACCGGAATCAAACACCAATTATCGAGAGTATAAAATCATTAACTCTCTCAAACCATCTTACCAAATTCAACCCCAAGACATTTACCCAGAACCAGAAAAAACGGCCATAAAACCGCTCATGGATAACCGTTTTCAACCCCAAGAAGCATTAAACTTTTCAGAATTAACCTGCACTCAAAAACCCACACCTAAAAAATTACCTCGTAAAATTCACATGAACGATTTAAAAATAGCTCAGTATCAAAAACTGACCAATAACAACTCCAAATTAACAAAAGCACACACCAGCTTTTTAGAAGCTAGAAAAGACTTCAGCCAACAAATGAGCGAAATTATCAAACTGCAATTAGCTTGCGCTCAAAACTTACTGCAACAGGAAAAATAATAGTTAGCATTCAGCTATCAGTAAGATGGTAGAAATTAATCCTATCCTACTGTTAGAATACCTGAATTTTGAATAACTAACCGCAGAGGCGCAGAGAACGCAGAGAAAAAAATTAATGCTTTATTCTCTTCCTTTCTTCCTTTCTTCCTTTGCCTCTTTGCTCTTTAGCATCTTTGCGCGAAACAAAATCTTTGTAAGCAAAATGTTGGGTTTCCTTTCGTCAACCCAACCTACTAAAAACCTTGATAACTTGAGGAAATAACTACCGTGACAACATTTAATACGGTACTCAACAAACCCAACAACGGACTTACCTTCTCCCACATTTCCCAACATCAAACCCAAGCTTGGAGAGGTTCATTAGATTATATTGCCTTTGAACAAAACGCCATCAAACAAAAACTACTCACCCTAGAAAAACCCTGTCATATAGTCAAAATAGCAGGTAACATTGGCGTAACCAACGACGGATATTTAACACCTGCTAACAACGGTGCATCCGAACAAGCAGAACTATTAATATCATTACCAGCATTAGAACTGCAACAATTTGGCGATCGCTCTTTCCTCTCCACCTATAATGTAAAATATGCCTACATGACTGGTGCAATGGCTGGGGGAATAGCATCCGAAGAAATGGTCATTGCACTAGGAAAACAACAACTTTTAGGTTCATTTGGTGCAGGTGGTTTACCTCCAGAACGCCTAGAAACAGCCATTCAAAACATCCAAACTGCCCTACCCAATGGACCTTATGCTTTTAATTTAATTCACAGTCCCAACGAACCAGCAATAGAACGTCGCGCCGTAGAATTATACTTAAAATATGGCGTTACCACTGTCGAAGCATCAGCATTTTTAGACTTAACTCCTAACATTGTTTATTATCGCATTGCCGGATTAAGTTTAAATTCTAATCATCAAATTGAAATCAAAAATAAAGTCATTGCCAAAATTTCTCGGCGTGAAGTTGCTACCAAATTTATGCAGCCACCCCCAGAAAAAATGGTTAAAGAATTACTTGCCCAAGGATTAATTACCGAACTGCAAGCAAATTTAGCCAGCAAAGTTTCAATGGCTGATGATATTACCGTAGAAGCTGATTCTGGCGGTCATACAGATAATCGTCCCCTCGTATGTTTACTACCTTCAATTATTAGTTTGCGGGACGAAATTCAAGGTAAATATAATTACGAAAAACCGATTAGAGTGGGAGTAGCAGGAGGCATTGGTACACCAGAATCCGCCCTAGCTGCATTTATGATGGGTGCGGCTTATATAGTCACTGGTTCTATCAATCAATCTTGCATAGAATCGGGAGCTTGTGAATACACCAAAAAGTTATTAGCACAAGCAGAAATGGCAGATATGATGATGGCTCCTGCTGCTGATATGTTTGAAATGGGAGTCAAATTACAGGTCTTAAAACGGGGAACAATGTTTCCCATGCGGGCGCAAAAACTATATGAATTATACCGCAGTTATGACTCAATTGAAGATATTCCCCAAGCAGAAAGAGAGAAGTTAGAAAAACAAATCTTCCGTAAAACTATCGCCGAAGTTTGGGAAGGAACAGCCGCTTATTTATCACAGAAAAACCCGGAAAAATTAGGTAAAGCTGTTAATAACCCTAAATTAAAAATGGCTTTAATTTTTCGTTGGTATTTAGGTTTATCTTCTCGTTGGTCAAGTAGCGGTGAAAAAGGTCGAGAAGTAGATTATCAAATTTGGTGCGGTCCTGCAATGGGCAGTTTTAACGACTGGGTAAAAGGTTCTTATTTAGCAGCACCTCAAAACCGTCATGTTGTTGATGTCGCCAATCACATTATGTTAGGAACTGCCTTTTTATATCGCATTCAAAACCTAAAATTCCAAGGTTTGCAACTTCCCAGTTTTTACAGTCAATATCAACCTCTTAACTCTAAATTGGAGATGTAAACATGAGTTTAACAACTACTTATAGTGCTGCTCAAATTCAAGATTTTATGGTGTCTAACTTAGCAGAAGTGCTAGGGACAACACCAGAAGAAATTGACGTTCAAGAACATCTAGAAAATTATGGTTTGGATTCTGCCCAAGCTATGATTATTATTAGTAAATTAGAAAATTTACTAGGTTTTAAACCCTCTCCGGTTTTATTGTGGCATTATCCCACCATCGCTGCGCTTTCTCAACGTTTATCAGAAGAAAATCCCGAAAATGCCCAGTTAGAAAACTCCAGCAATGGTACTGTTAATAATGTCAATATTCCTGTACCATTTTTAGATTTAGGTGTGGAAGTGGTACTAGATCCCACTATTCAACCAGTGGGTAATAATGCGATTGCTGTTACCAATCCTAAAAACATCTTTTTAACAGGGGGGACTGGTTATTTAGGGGCGTTTATTATTAAGGAACTTCTAACAGAAACCCCAGCAACTATTTATTGTTTGGTACGTGCTGCTGATGTTGCCGAAGCTAAGAGCAAATTAATCAAAAATCTCCAACAGTATGCCATTTGGGATGATCAATATAGTGAGCGTTTAATACCTATTGTTGGTGATTTATCGTTACCACTTTTAGGCATTAGTGCAGAACAATTTGAAAATTTAGCTGCCAATATTGACACCATTTATCATAGTGGTGCTTTGCTGAATTATGTTTATCCTTATTCGGCATTAAAAGCAGCAAACGTATTAGGAACTCAGGAAGTTTTAAGGTTAGCTTGCAAAACCAAAGTTAAACCTGTACATTACGTTTCTAGCGTTGCTGTTTTTGAATCTACCGCTTACGCTGGTAAGGTAGTTAAAGAACAAGATAGTTTTGATGATTGGCAAGGTATTTTCTTAGGTTATTCTCAAACAAAATGGGTAGCTGAGAAGTTAGTTAAAATTGCTGGTGACAGAGGATTACCGATTACAATCTACAGACCACCTTTAATTGCTGGAGATAGCCAAACTGGGATTTGTAACACCCATGATTTTATCAATTTAATGATTAAAGGTTGTCTACAAATGGGATGTTTTCCCGATGTAGATTATATGTTGGATATGTCCCCTGTAGACTATGTAAGTAAAGCAGTAGTTTACTTATCTAGACAGGAAAAATCCATTGGTCAAGCTTTCCATTTGCAACATCCCCAACCCGCTTCTTTAAAATCATTGGTGGAATGGATACGCACCTTTGGCTTTAAATTAGAAATGATTCCCTACGAACAATGGCAAAATGAATTAATCAATAATGTCACTGACCAAGAGAATCCATTATACACCCTGAAACCCTTTTTATTAGAGCGTTGGTCTGATGAACAAATCACCATTCCTGATTTGTATTTGCAAGCAAGAAGACCAATTATTAGCTGTGAAGAAACCCTGGAAGCATTGAAAGGAAGTTCTATTGTTTGTCCGCAAATTGACTCACAATTATTAATCACTTACACCTCCTATTTAATGCAAACAGGTTTCCTGACTCTCGCATAATTATAGTCTTAAAAAAGTAGGGTGGGCATTCCCCACCTTACAATCTAATAATTTTAGGTGAATAACACCAGTTTATAATATGAACATCAAAGGTCAATTACAGTGTAAAGAAACTGCTCTTATTACTGGAGCAGCAAGTGGAATTGGCTACCAATTAGCCTGTATATTTGCCTCTGAGAATTACAATCTAGTCCTAGTAGATAGAAACGAAATCAAACTTTTAGAAATCGCTATTGATTTCAAGGAGAAATTTAATATTCTTGTCAAAACTATTGTTAAAGATTTATCTATACATACTTCTCCCAACGAAATTTTTACAGAATTGCAACAAGATAATATTCAAGTTGATGTACTTGTGAATAATGCCGGATTTGGTACTTATGGTTTTTTTAATGAAACCAGCTTGAATCATGAATTAGAAATGTTGCAGGTTAACTTAGTTTGTTTGACTCATTTAACTAAGTTATTTCTCAAAAATATGGTTAAGCAAGGTAGGGGGAAAATATTAAATGTTGCTTCTGCTGCTGCTTTTCAACCTGGTCCTTTAATGGCGGTTTATTTTGCCACTAAAGCTTATGTTTTATCCTTTTCTGAAGCTATTGCTAATGAGTTAGAAGGTACAGGTGTAACAGTAACTGTTTTGTGTCCAGGTTCAACTGTATCTGCATTTCATGAACGCACAGGAATGGCAGATTCTAAATTGTTGAAAGGTCAAAAAATGATGGATGCTCAAACTGTGGCTTTGATGGGATATGATGCCTTAATGCGCGGTCAAACTATAGTTATTCCCGGACTTTTAAATCAAATTCTGGCGAAAAGTGTCAGATTTTTTCCTCGAAAGATGGTGACAAAAATTGTTAGAAGTATGCAAGAAAATAACTAATATTCAGTTCGATTAAATACTTCAGGACTTACGCAAAACAGAACGAAAGTCATGGATAGGGAACAGGGGGAAGATGGGGAGGTAAATAACCCTATCACCAATAACCAGTCACCAATCACCTAAAATTACCACAGACTTTGATTGCTGTGATATTATAAGAGACTGCTGCATACATTTAGCGAAAATCGAAGTTTAATCAATCATGGCTCTCACGCAACAGCGCAAACAAGAAATTCTCTCTGGCTTCCAAGTACACGAAACCGATACCGGATCTGCGGATGTCCAAATCGCTATGTTGACTGATCGTATTAACCGCCTCAGCCAACACCTGCAAGCTAACAAAAAAGATCACTCCTCCCGCCGAGGACTATTAAAGATGATCGGACAGCGCAAGCGTCTTTTAGCTTATGTTCTCAAAAACGACCGGGAAAAGTATCAGGCTTTGATTTCTCGCCTGGGCATTCGTGGTTAGGAATTATTGCTTATGTCTGCTGAAGGATCAGAACGCAGTAATTTACCTTTTGAGCCAAATAAAAAGCGTCAAAAACCTGTAAAAACTAAAACTCAACCGATAGTAAAAACACAGGAATCTAATCAAAAGTCGCCACAGCAACCACCTTACACGAAAGAGGAAATGGCGATTCCTGAAGTGGTCAGCCAGCGGATGATCCGCAGAGTCGCTGCATTTTGTGGGATACCTACGGCTTTAGGTATTACTACTCTGGTGGTCAGCTATTTGTTGGTCAGTTACGCTCATGTCCAATTACCTCCCATCGCAGTATTATTGGTGAATATGGGATTATTTGGGTTAGGGGTTTTAGGTATAACCTACGGTGTACTTTCCGCCTCTTGGGATGTAGAAAGACCTGGTACTTTACTAGGTTTTGGTGAATTTAGTACCAATTGGGGCAGAATGGTCGAAGGTTGGCGAGAAACACGCAAAAAGAACGTCTGATCAACGGCGCTCAGGTATCTTGAGATAACTGCCATATTGGGTAAATTAGGAAATGACTCTTATCTGATTTATACCCAATATGCAGACAAAGTACCTGGCGCTACATTTTTTATATATCTTCTCGCTTAATTATTTAGTAATTCCAGTAGCCAAAAATTAAATCAACATTCCTGACTCGGTAAATATTTGACTCAAAGTTTACTCAAAAATACAGGGATTTTAAAATGATTGTTGTAATGAAAGTCGGCTCCCCACAGTCAGAAATAGATCGTTTAACTCAAGAATTAGCTGACTGGGGTTTAACACCAGAAAAAATCATTGGCAAACATAAAGTAGTAATAGGTTTAGTAGGTGAAACGGCGGATTTAGATCCCCTGCAAATTCAAGAACTCAGTCAATGGATCGAACAAGTTTTACGGGTGGAAGTACCCTATAAACGCGCTAGTCGTCAGTTCCGCCACGGTGAAGCTTCTGAGGTGGTGGTAAATACTCCCGATGGGCCTGTAATTTTTGGTGAACATCATCCTTTAGTTGTGGTTGCTGGACCATGTTCGGTGGAAAATGAAACCATGATTGTGGAAACTGCACAGCGGGTTAAGGCGGCTGGTGCTAAGTTCCTGCGTGGTGGTGCATACAAACCCCGAACTTCACCCTATGCTTTCCAAGGTCATGGTGAAAGTGCTTTGGAGTTGTTAGCAAAGGCGCGGGAAGTCAGTGGACTGGGAATCATTACTGAGGTGATGGACGCTGGAGATTTGGAAAAAATCGCCGAAGTTGCTGATGTGATTCAGGTAGGGGCGAGAAATATGCAAAATTTCTCTCTCTTAAAACAAGTAGGGGCGCAATCTAAGCCAGTGCTTTTAAAACGGGGAATGGCAGCAACTATTGAAGATTGGTTAATGGCCGCTGAGTATATTTTGGCTGCTGGTAATCCGAATGTGATTTTGTGTGAACGGGGAATTAGAACTTTTGACCGTCAGTATACGCGCAATACTTTAGATTTATCTGTTGTGCCGGTGTTAAGAAAACTGACTCACCTACCGATTATGATTGATCCTAGTCATGGTGTGGGTTGGGCTGAGTTTGTACCTGCAATGGCAATGGCAGCGATCGCAGCTGGTACAGATTCTTTAATGATTGAAGTTCACCCCAACCCAGCCAAGGCTTTATCCGATGGACCCCAATCTTTAACACCAGACAGCTTTGATCAACTCATGTCAGAATTAGCAGTTATTGGTAAAGCCGTCGGTCGTTGGCCACAACCTGCATTGGCAATTGTGTAATATAACAGGTGACAGGTGACAGTAGAGATGAGGAGATGGGGAGATGGGGAGATGCTCACAGGGATAGGTTTTTAATATTATCTGTTGAGGCAGGACCTGGAAGACAAGGAGGGAAAGTAGACAAGGAAGATTTTCTACAAAACAAGGTCTGTTTAGCCTCAGTTTTTGTTACCAATTGTACATTCTTGTTACGTATTTCCTCCCTTGTCACCTTGTCTGCCTTGTCCTCCAAGTCTTGCCCTCACGACAATGTAAAATACCTACCCTTGTGAGGGGAGATGGGAAGAAATATTTACCTCCTGCCTCCTGCCTCCTGCCTCCTGCCTCCTATAAATTATCTTCTTCTTCTGCTACCAAAACCGGCTGAACGGCTACCAGAAGAACGGCCACTGCCAAAACTACTACCAGAATTACGGCGAGTAGAACTGGAATTACCAGAAGGACGGAGATTACTGCTACCAAAACCTGAACCTGTTGCTCTATTACCTGTATTCGTGCGGGTTGTGGTAGAAGTAGAACCCCCTGTGTTTCTGATCGAACCTGTAGTGCGGAAAGCTGTACGATTTCTTACGGCTGCGGGTGGTTCATTATACCGAGAACGATAACTGGAAACGGCTGCATCATAGCTAGAACCATATCCACCATAACCGGTCATAATTCCACCAGGCTGATAAACGGGAGGTACATAATATTGAGGTCTAAATAAAAGACTACCAATAGCTTGACCTGCTATGTTACCAGCTAAAGCTCCAGCAAAAGGTGTCCAGAAGTTAGATTCTTGACGTACAATTACGGTTTCTTGTTGTCCGGTTTGGGGATTGGTTTTGGTTTCGGTGACGTTGTGAACGTACTCAATTTTAAAGTCTTCTGTCAGATATAAGGCTGGCTGACCATTTTCTACTTTGAGATAGGTTTTTTTACCTGCTTTGAGTTCTTCATCTGTCAACCGAGCCATTTGTAACTTTTCTGTGCTAAAGGTAGGCGGCTGACTACCAAGTAAAAACAGCGTATACTCCCCATTAGCATCATTGTAAGTAGCCTGTTGTACGTCGTACCGTCCATCATTTAATTTGGTGGGGGTTGCACTTTGGCTGCTACTTTGGCTACTACTTTGAGTAGAAGATGTAGTTTGGTTTCCTCCCCCACAGGCGACACTTGTCAAGCACAAACTTAGTGCTAAACAAAAAATTGTTAGTTTACGCATTATAGTCCTGATCATTAGATAATTGTCCTTATGTGTTAGTTATCATTGTCGATGTTAGGTGTGATAACTAAAGAGTAACAACAAGTTACAATGGGATCAATTCTGGAAAATACTGCAACAATTGATCGTTTGTGAGTTCGTCTCCTAGCTGGGCTGGTGAGAAATGCACTTGGATAGCTCGGAGTTTATGGTTGTAGTGTAAGTTGATGAAAGCTTTCAATCCTTCTTTTAAGGCTTGGATGTTGGAAAGGTCTGTTTCTAATTCTGGTACTTCTCCTTCATAAGCCACTGTCACCATGATGACTACGTTGCGCGTTACAGGAATAGATAAAGGTTGATCGAAACCAGAGGAAGAACTAATATCAAATTCAGCGCCGTATCTTTGGGCGCAGTCGGTAAATAATTCATTGACATAATCTCCCGCTTCTCCTTCATTCCAAAAAACATCTCCTTCATTAGCTGCTGAAAGCCAGTATTGATCGTATCTGAGCAAAGTTTCACAAATTTCTACTAATCCTTCGCCCAAAACTTCTAAATCACCGTCAGCTTCAATCGCTTCTCTTGCGGCGCGGTTTAAAACTCCTAAAATTGGTGCTACTTCACTGCCGGCTAAATGCACAAATAGACGACAAACTACATAGCGAGTTCTACCCATCATTTTATTAAAAAAATTGCTCATTTTTCTTCTCCATATAATTTTCTTAGTTATAGCAGGAGTCAGAAATACAGATAATATTTCAAAGTTTAGTTGTTAAAGGCAAAAATGAAAATTGGTATTTTAGGACTGGGACTGATAGGCGGTTCATTAGGTTTTGATTTACGTTCCCAAGGACATTATGTTTTAGGAGTTAGCCGTCGTGAATCAACCTGTCAAAAAGCTGTTGATATTGGCAGTGTCGATCAAGCATCAATTGATTTGAGTTTGTTAGCTAGTGCTGAAGTTGTGTTTATTTGTACTCCTATAGGACTGATTGTGCCTCAAGTTGAACAGTTGGTTGCTCATTTGCCTGAGACTACTATTGTAACTGATGTAGGTTCAGTAAAAGCACCTATAGTCAATGCAATTTCTCCTCTATGGAAGAATTTTATTGGCGGTCATCCTATGGCGGGAAATACAGATGTGGGTATAGAGGCCGCACAGCGCAATTTATTTGTGAATCGACCTTATGTACTCACACCAATAGAAACAACCCCAACTACTGCCATTACTGTTTTAGAGGAAATTGTGCGATCGCTTGGTTCTATTATCTATCATTGTCAGCCAGAAAAACACGACCGGGCTGTGAGTTGGATTTCCCATTTACCTGTGATGGTTAGCGCCTCTTTGATGGCTGCTTGTTTGGGTGAAACCGATCCAGAAATTTTTCAATTAGCCCAAAACCTTGCTAGTTCAGGATTTCGAGATACCAGCCGCGTTGGTGCTGGTAATCCAGAATTAGGGGTGATGATGGCGCAATATAATCGTCAAGCATTAATCAATTCACTACATCAATATCGTCAAAACCTCGACATATTTATTAACGTGATTGAACAGGAAAACTGGGAAGTTTTAGAGCAAAAGCTCAAGTTAAATCAACAAAATCGTCCTAAATTTGTGGAATAGATAATATCCTGAATTATGTACGGGTTTAGCATTACTAAACCCCTACTGACTCCTGATTACTTTACGGGTTTTATAAATGTCAAATTTATGTAATTTTGTTGCTTGTTGAGATAATTTGAATTTTATCAGAATCAGGATGTCCAGGATTTGAGGATTTACAGGATAATAACGCAGATAAACGCAGATAAACGCAGATAATAAAATCTTTTCAATCAACCATAATATTAATTATTGAGATATATCCTGAATAAAGAATTTACCTTAAATTTCACTTTCTCTTCTATTAACACCTTTTCCACCAAACACCGACGATTTAAAGACTGTAAAACTTTGATAAATCTAGCATTTGATAATTCCAAATCAGTAGGTTTTTGAGAAATATCTATCGGTTCATTTTATCTTGCTAACCAGTTAATTACATGATATTCTAATTCTGATAAACGTTCTAAATGATTTTCTAATAGTGCTTCTATATCTCCTAAAAATACCTCATCTTCATCTATTAAACATTGGTAAACTTGACCATTAAATAATTCTTTAATCGCTAATGTGATAATATTTAACCAACCAGGATGACCTTGATAGAGTGTGATTAATTCTTCCCATTTTTCATCATCTTTTAAATCTTTTTCTTGGAATATTGCTTTAGCATCTTCTCCTAAACCTTGCAGATGTAATGTTTTTGTATGTTGGTTTTCACTTTGTAAAGTTTCGATATCTGCGGGTTTTTCCCAACTGATTAAAATTACACAACTTTGATGATATGAATTTGCAATTTGTTGGAAAAATTTACTATAATCTTTGTATTCTGTTAAATATTGACCTGCGAAGTTACCAAATTGAAAAATATTCTCTAGGTCATCCATGATCACTAAACAACGAGATGATTTAAAATAATCTAGGATTTCAGGTAATGGTTTTGATAGGGATTGACAAAGGAATTGTTTAAGTTCGTTTTTAACAGTTATCAGTTTAGGAAGATTATCAAGACTGCGATAAATAATATAATCAAATTGTGTGGTAATTTCTGAGATTAATTTCAGTGTTAAGGCGGTTTTACCAATTCCACTTAATCCGTAAATTGTGATTAGTCTAGTGTGATTTTCTAATATCCATTGTTTGAGAGTGGCAATTTCTGAAGTGCGTCCATATTTATAGTTTAATTCTGGTGCTTTTGTAAGGTCAATTATTGGGGTTTGGTTTTGCGAAGAAGATGATTGATTTTGTATATCTTCTAAAGATTGGGAGTTTTCTCTACAGATATTGATACGGCTTTTATTTATATTAGGCTTACTAATAATCAATGAAGAATTACCATAATTGTAGATAGTAGATGCAGCTTGATTTTCTAAAATAGAATGAACATTACTTTGTTTAATATCTTCTTTAAAAACCTCAGATAGAAGTTTCCATAATTTTGATGGACAAATACCAGAATCAGGTTATCATTCTTCTAATATTCAACTACCACAACAACAGTTTCCCCAAGGACAAATCAAACCTGCACCTTCAGCCAAAAATGATGTTGTCACACTTTTAAAGTTAGCTCAAAGTAAAGGTGGTAGTATATCACTCACTGATGCAGTGATTGAACTTGGTCAACCTACTTCAGAAGTGCGCTCAATTTTAGAAACTATTTGTACTGATGGACTCATGGAAATTACCAACGATAAATCCACAGGAGCAATAATTTACAAATTACTATAAGTATAGTAGGGTGGGTTAATGAGGGCGTAACCCACAACAGTAAATTCTTAAATCCTGGATATCCTGATTCAGACAAAATACTAGATCCCGGACTTCTTAAAGAAGTCCGGGATATGAAGTATGTGGGTATTAATAAATTCAACATCCTGAAAATCCTGAAATCCTGGATATCCTGATTCAGACAAATTGATAAAATGAATAATCAGATTTACAAACCTAGAGGAATACGATCATCACCTTTCTCTAAAACCAGACGAAACCCACAAGATTGAACTATTTGCAAAAACTTACTAAAGTTAATATCATTTTTCTTTCCAGAACAAATATCTTGAATAACAGCAGGAGAAAGATTAACTTCTTTAGCTAATTGTTCAATAGAAATATGATCATTTTCCATGATAGAAACTAAAAATTCAGATAGTAAAAACTCCTGATATCCTGATGCAAACTTAGCTTGAAAATCATCATCTTGCATCATTCTATCAAAAGTTGATAACTGTTCATTCTTCTTCATAATATTTTCCTTCCTCATGACGTTGAATAAAAGCATTCATATATTGTATAGCTTTCTCTTTTTGATTGTTGGGTAGTTTTTGTGTTTTTTTCTGAAAAGCATTAGTGACAATAATTTTTTTACCAGTAAAAAAGAAACATAAAAATCTATCTGGTTGTGGTTTAAAAGCGTAAATTTTATCTCCTTCATTACGAAATTGCTCTTTATTACTTATTTTGCCAAAATCACCAATTCTTTTCACTAAAAATAAAAATTTTAATTGTTGTTGTTCGGATAGTTGATTAAAATACTCCAGAGCTTCACTTTTACCATGTTCATCAAAATACCACTCCAACTGAAAAACTGAACCAACATAAATTATATATTCTTTATTCATATAGCTGTAGCCAGAATTATTATGAAATTATTAATCCTTAACAACTGATAATAGCAAGGGTTTCACTCTAGCCTTCTGCTATAGCTCATGATTATAGCATATCTGTTTACAAATTAATCAAAGCAACTCAAATAGCATTTTATCAAAAAACACATCCTAAAAATCCTTAAATCCTGGACATTATCTCGACTTACTTCGACTGCGCTCAGTACAGGTCGCTCGATAACCACCTGATTCTGACAAAATCACATCCTGAAAATCCTAATTCAAACAATTATTATCAAACACCCTTCACCCTAATCAAACCCCGATCAAAAACACGATTATTAGTACCAATACCACTCACCTCAATTCTATCTGCATACACATCATAAGCAGCAAAACTCAAATTACTTGTAGAATATTCAGTCCACTCAGAACGACCCACAGAACGATTTCCCGCACCCGCACCACAAGTTAAATAAGTTGTACCATTAATAGAACGAGTGCGTTCATAATGATGTTCATGACCATTAATATAAAGTTGCACACCGTACTTTTGAAATAAAGGAGTAAACGTCTTAATAAAATTCGCATTACTCCCATAAACACCAGAAGCATAAATCTGATGATGACCAAATACAATCTTCCAAGCAGCTTTACTTAAACTCAATTCTTTATCTAACCAAATTAGCTGATTTTTCCAGTCAGCATTCCCATTAGTATCTAAACCAAAAAACTGTACATTATCCCTAATAAATGTATAGTACCTTCCCTGCATATTGAACCCAGGATAATTTACCTGTGGAACACCATTATCAGTTCTAATATCGTGATTACCTAAACAAGCATGAAATTTCACACCTTTTTTCAACAAAGGTTGATAAGGACGTTCAAAAACTGCCCCTATTTTCTCAATTTCCCCATTGTTATAAATATTATCACCAGCTAAAATAACTAAATTATAGGGATTTTTTTGATGATAAAAATTCATCGCCCTAGCAACAGCATACTGTCCTTTAGCACCTGTTCCCGTATCCGCAACCGACACAAACCGCAATAACAAATCTTTTTGGTTGGAATTTGCAGCTATAGCAGTTTCTAAAAAAGGATTTTTAAGATTTTTATTCACAAACTTACCAGCAAACAAACCCGAAAACAACCCACTCAGACCACCTAAAACTAAAAATTCCCGACGTTTCATATTTATAAATCAATAAATCAACAAATCAACATCAATTATATGTCACAAGATAGAAAACGCAAACCCAGAAAAGAACAAAAAACTCCACCTGCTCCACAACCTTACCAAAAAAATCAACCAATTTGGAAAACAGCAATAATTCAATTTCTCCGAGGAACAATAGGAATTTTAGAAAATACAGTAGTCAAACTAGAAACAGAACCACCTCCAACTACTGAAAAAAAACCTAATCTTTTAGCAAGGGTTTTATTAGCATGGGATAAATTTTTACAAACATTCCGCTTGTTTTTACCATCCAAAGTTGCTAATAATGTATCAGATTTTACCTTAAACGCAATTTTTGCTATTTTTGCAGTGGTGATAGTCGGGGTTACAGCAGCTTTCTTGACTCCCAAACCTACTCAAGTAGCAACCATTCCCCCAGATATTCCTTTAGTTGCAGAAGTTCCCACACCCAAACCTATCCCAGAACCTACACCCGAACCTATCCCAGAACCTACACCAGAACCCACATCCGAACCAGAACCCACACCAGAACCTACACTAGAACCTACCCCCGAACCTACACCAGAACCCACACCAGAACCTACACCAGAACCAACACCAGAACCAGAAGCAGTACAATTAACACCAGAACAAGCTTTAATAGCAGCAATAGAACAGCAACTTGCGGAAATTACCGTTATCTCCGTACAAACCAAAGAAGATGAAAATATTTCTATTAATCTGATAAAATTAGTCCAAGCTAATTTTCGCACCAGCGACTTAACCATAAGAATTAGTGATGATTGGTACACCTTAGAACCATCACAACAGCAACAATTAGCAGCGGATATATTAAAACGCTCTCAAGAACTAGATTTTACACATTTACAACTTGTTGATGCTGAAAATAAATTAATTGCACGTAGTCCCGTTGTGGGTAATGAAATGATCATGTTTAGTAAACATTCATGAATCAGGATTCATTACTAGCAAAATTTGTAGTTAAAAGTAACCATTGTGAAATTTGCATCTTATGAGATAAAATAGGTAATTTATCAGTTGAAAGACTCCTCTTTTAAATATGACCAAAACTTACACCGTCGAAATTAACCACCAAGGCACAATTTATAATTTGCAAGTTCCTGACAATGAAACCATCTTAGCTGTTGCAGAAACAAAACTTTTAGAGTTACCAGCTTCCTGTCATGCTGGAGTTTGTACAACTTGTGCTGCTTTGATCACTGAAGGAAGCGTAGATCAATCTGAGGGAATGGGTGTAAGTCCAGAATTGCAAAAACAAGGTTATGCTTTACTTTGTGTAGCTAAACCTCTTTCTGATTTAAAAATCGAAACAGACAAAGAAGAAGTAGTTTATCAAAAGCAATTTGGTAAAAGTTAGTCAACCGATTAATGGGTGATGAGTGATAGGATAAGTAATAAATGTTTACCAATCACCAATCACCAATTACCCAAAAATAGCTGTATTCTATAAATAACCAAAACCCTATATTTTACCATCATGACCACCCATTTTATTACTGCCGAAATAGACCTGCAAGAAACACCCACAGAATTACAAAAAGCCATTGAAGCGGAACTAAAAAAACAAGGTGAACCCCTGCGCTGGGCGGTTACTTCCGTAGATACAGAACAGGAAAAAGCAACAATAGAAGCAGTTGTCACCACAGCAAACCCTGAATAATTAAGATTAAGGCGTTGCTGAATGAGCATGAAAAAACTGAGAAATTTACAACCAGCAACTTTGCGCCTTTGCTCCTGTGTCCCTACCCTGCGGGATCTTCTGACGGAGATTGCGCGGAAACATAATTCATAATACCATCATGCAACGCCCATATACAGCAATTTTAATTATACCTACCGGCATAGGCGCGTCCATAGGTGGTTATGCAGGTGACGCATTACCAGTAGCTAGAGTTATATCACAGGTGTGCGATCGCCTGATTACTCATCCCAATGTCCTCAACGGTGCAAGTTTATACTGGAATATTCCCAACTCTTTCTATGTAGAAGGATATGGTTTAGATAAATTTGCCGCTGGAGAATGGGGTTTAAGACCCGTGCATAGTAACCGAGTAGGTTTACTTTTAGACCAAGGACTAGAACCAGAATTAATGCTGCGACACCTGCAAACAGCAGACGCAGCCAGAGCCACACTAGGACTAAATCTTACAAATCATGTAATTACAGATGCCCCATTAAACGTAGAATTACGTATATCCCCATCTGGAGCCAGTTGGGGAACAATCGGCAACCCAGACAGTTTATTGCGGGCAGCAGAAAAATTGATTAAAAAAGAGAAAGCAGAGGCGATCGCAGTAGTAGCCCGGTTTCCCGATCATATAGATGAACAAGCAACGCAAAATTACCGTCATGGAAAAGGCGTAGACCCCCTAGCAGGTGCAGAAGCAGTAATTAGCCATTTATTAGTGCGAACCTTTAAAATACCTTGCGCCCATGCACCAGCCCTAGCACCAGCACCCCCAGATCCCGATTTATCTCCCCGTTCCGCAGCCGAAGAAATAGGTTATACTTTTTTACCATGCGTCCTTGTCGGTTTAAGTCGCGCCCCTCAGTTTATCGTCAACAGAGAATTTATCAATTCTTTACAAGCAGACATTTGGGCAGATCAAGTAGATGCCGTTATAGTACCAGCAAACGCCTGTGGGAGTAGTACCTTACTAAGTTTAAGCCAGAAACAATGCCAAATAATAACTGTTACAGAAAATAAAACTTTAATACAAGTTCCTGCCCCAGCGTTAGGAATAAAATCTATAAAGGTAAACTCATATTTAGAAGCAGTCGGTGTCTTAGTCGCCCACAAAGCAGGTATTAATCCTTGGTCATTAGTCATTAGTCATTAGTTATTAGTTATTAGTTATTAGTTATTAGTTATTCTCCCCCTGCTCCCAGTCCCCAGTCCCCAGTCCCCAGTCCAGTCCTCATTATTTAAACGCCTGTGGTAGAACAACAAAAGCAAGAACCAGAAATTCCTGAACTCTCACGCACCCAAGTCCTCGTAGCTATGGGCGCAACAGCGATTATTTTATGGATAGCCGCCAAATTGTGGCTGCGCTTTGGTAACGTTGCCCTATTTAAGTTGTACTGGGAACCCCAGGATTTATTTTTGGGTTTGGGGTTGGGTTTAGTCATCACTGTTTTTAGTGGTTTAGCTTATCGCTTCTCTCCTCCCTATCGCAAAAGCGCAGATTATTACCTAGAAATGGTAATTAAACCGTTAGCTTTACCAGACTTGCTCTGGCTGGGGCTGTTACCGGGTTTAAGTGAAGAATTATTATTTCGCGGTGTCATGTTACCCGCTTTGGGCGCTGATCATGTAGCCGTCATTGTCTCCAGTCTTTGTTTTGGAGTATTACATCTCAGTGGTGCTGAACAATGGCCTTATGTAATTTGGGCAACTATTATCGGTATCATCTTGGCATATAGCGCCTTATTGAGTGGCAACTTGTTAGTACCAATAATGGCTCATATCCTGACAAATTGGCTATCTAGCTATCTGTGGAAAATTCGGCAATTATAGCAGGGGACTGGTGACTGGTGACTGGTGACTGGTGACTGGTGACTGGTGACTGGTGACTGGTGACTGGTGACTGGTAACTGGGGAAACAGGAAATATTTAGGGTTTGCTGATAGCGTAGCGTGGCGTTAGCCATATAAATCCGAAAACTTTACAGGTAAAGGGTTTTAGCTATTTTGACTTGTACTGAGCGACTTGTACTGAGCCTGTCCTGAGCGGTGTCGAAGGGCAGCGTCGAAGGGCGCAGTCGAAGTAAGTCGAAGTAAGCCGAAGTGCTTTCAAAAAGTGCCAGCTTTTATCCCACATTCCGCACCCTGATCTGGCACATAGAGAAATTACGGAAATAAGAAAGGAAACTGAGCCTAAAAAATCACATATTAGCGAAAAAATACATTGTT
>NZ_JACJPT010000050.1:0-35644 GCF_014696195.1 Sphaerospermopsis sp. FACHB-1094
AATTACCAATTACCAATTACCAATTACCAATTACCAATTACCAATTACCAATTACCAATTACCAATTACCAATTACCAATTACCAATTACCAATTACCAATCACCAACTAAAGTAAAGATTTTCTAGCGATTCTGCCCAAATAGATAATCACACTATTACTATAAAAAGGAGTTTCATCAAGGAGGATAAACCGATGGATGTTAAGCTGATTTTAGTAGGATTCACTGTTATCTTTACCTTTGCGTGCTTATTTTTCGGTACAAAAAATGGCTTTTATGATTCAGACAACTATCATGGCAACGGTTCTGCACATTAATTTGCACATTAACCAGAGTTAGAGCGCATGAGGGATGATCTATCAGTATCGTCTCGTCCTGATCCTGGGGATGCAGCTAATGAATTAGAATGTCTGCCCTATAGTGTTCAGCATGAAGATGAAGGTGTTTGTCTATTAGTACGCATGGGTCCCCACCGCATTTTATTAGATTGCGGTTTGGGGGATATTTCATATCTGACTAGGGACATAACTAAATCTGCACAGAAGGGTAGTTCACCATTACCAGCAGATTTAGTGTTGGTTAGTCATGCTCACCCAGATCATGCTAGAGGTTTGCTGGCACTTAATCAAGCTTTTCCTCTTATGCCTATTTATGCTAGTGAGGTGACTAGCAAGTTATTACCGTTAAATTGGCCGGAACAAGCACCGGAAGAAATTCCTTCCTTTTGTCAGGCGTTACCTTTGCGATCGCCTATAGAAATACAAGAAAATCTAGTAGTAGAATTATTTCCCGCAGGTCATCTTCCCGGTGCTGTGGCTATTCTCCTCACCTACCATACCCCGCGCCGTGATTATAAATTACTTTACACAGGAGATTTTTTCCTCTCCAATTCTCGCCTAGTAGATGGGTTGCGCTTAGAAGAGTTAAGAGGTTTACATTTAGATGTTCTCTTAATTGAAGGCAGTTATGGAACATCTCGCCATCCTCACCGTCGCAACCAAGAAAATCAACTAGCGGAAAGAATTAACCGCGCCATAGCTGATCACTGTTCTATTATTTTACCCACACCGGCTTTAGGCTTAGGTCAAGAATTGTTGATGTTGTTACGCTCTCATCACCATTTTACTGGCCGGGATTTAGATATTTGGGTAGATGGCAATGTAGCTACTGGTTGTGATGCTTATTTAGAACTTTTAACCCATTTTCCCGCCTCAGTCCAAAATTTTGCCCGTCATCAGCCTTTATTTTGGGATGAAAGAGTACGTCCTCGTGTGCGGCGTTTAAAAGTGGAAGATTTGACTACTTTAGGCAGTTCACCCTGTATTGTCCTCACTGACTCCACAGCGGATTTAAGTAAATATTGTCAACCCAACACAGGACCTTGGCTCATTCTCCTACCAGAAAAAATAGATATCAAAGTTAATTCAGAATATCCCGCAGCAACCACCATAGAAAGCTATCTTTTAGCTCAACACAGTGATGGACCAGGAACAACCCAATTAATTCATAATTTACGACCCCAGCACGTGGTTTTTATCCACGGTTCTCCTGCTTATTTAGCTGACCTAACCAGTTTAGACGAGTTACAAAATCGTTATCATCTTCATTCCCCAGCAGCGGGAATTGTGGTAGAATTGCCCATTGGTGAAACATTTTTACAACCTTCTGCCCCGGAAACTAATTATGAAGGGGAGTTGACGGAACTAGAAACAGTCATTACGATCTCCCTACCAGAAGCAATTACAGAGGATCCGCGTTGGCAGCAATTTGCGGATACTGGTTTAATAGAAGCCCGTTGGCAAGGGGAAGAACTGGTATTAAGAGGTTTGTCTCAACGAGAACTGCTGAATCAAAATAGCTTAGATGCAGCCCGTAGTAAGCACCCCTATACCTGGTCAGATTTAGAGTGTTGTGGTACGTGCAAATACCAGAGGGGGCAACGGTGTTGGAATCCCGCAGCCCCATTGTATAACTTTAAAGTTACCCTGGAAGGTTATTGTCCTGCCTTTGAAAGTTTATCTGATCTAGAATCCTGACTCCTATTCAGGATTGCTGGATTTTGGATTTTGGATTGTGTTTGAGTTACTTGCAATCCAAAATCTAAAATCTAAAATCTAAAATTTTCTTTCCCTAGTCCCTAAATGGTAATTTTTGGGTAGACAAAGAGTTATTAGTCGGGATTCAAGTCAGTAAAACGGTTACGGATACGTTCCGACTCAGGACAGTCTTCAGTCATGAGAGGTTCTACATTACCCCGTGGTACGGAAGCTAATTTTTGCGTTACCGAGCCAATGCTTTCTAGGCGAACCATCTCTTCCCAAGAACAAACTTCGTCTTCTTCGTCTGTTTCATAGCGTAGAGTCACTAGATCACCCTCTATATCTATAATGCGGGCCCGCTCTATCCAGCGTTGCTGATCCCGCAAAAAAACACATACCTCCCGCCCGTCGCAACACAGTTGATAAATCTTGCGGTGTAGCATGTACTACTTCTGCCTTTTTAAACAACGTAGTTAAACTTGTGAAAATTTGGGTCTTAACCCGGTAAGAGATACCCTAAAGAGTTCAATTTCATGCTTGGTGAACTATTGCAATAACCCAATCTCACAAGGACTCGGTGGTGGCAGTCAATATAAGGAATTTTTGGGTTATGAACCAATGGTTACTGCTTCAGTTGAGCTTAATCTTTTTTAGGGCAATGCTAGATCATGTCTACTTCATAGAAGTCCAACATTTCTGGATTTTTCCTTACCTGGTGAATACTTGGTGGTGTTTCCTGATTACCATCCTGTAATAAACTGTACTGCAAAACCAGCGTTAATTGCGGTTGTTTTAGTTGCCTACTTGTAGTCATTGGCATTTCTAGGAAGTCTGGGGACTCGGCTGTACTTTTAACCCTTAATGTATTTGATCTTAACTCATTCTCAGGCTTAACTTCATGGTTTTAAACAACAATCACCCAAGACTTTTCAGTTTTGCTCTGTAGCATGAGGTGTAATACGGGCATTTTGCCTGTCAGTGGCGCAAATATGGCGATATTTCAGGATTAGGAATTTTTTTTGCTGGCAATTTTTTCTTGGTGATATTCATAAATTAGCAAAATTTATTACTCGTTATTAATTCGGTGAGTTTTTACAAATTTCAATTTAGGTAAATGCGCCAATAAAAATATAATGATGATTATTTGTATATAGCCATTTCCAAGAAGTGTGAGGTACAAAGTTTTTTCGTTTTAGGGAACTCTTAAACAGGGAACTCTTAACAGGGAACAGGGAACAGTGAATAAATTTGTTTGTACTTCATTAGACTTAGAATCGCTATATTAAGCTTTAATAATTCAATCTAGGTTCTACTGAATAAACCGAAAACTTACAGGACTTACGCAAAACAGAAACACAGTAGGCCCATAATCAACATATCCCATCTGAATGATGAGAGCCAAAGTGTGAGAAAGTTAGGCTTCATGTTAAGTTGTATCGAGTAATTCTTAGTGACATTTGTTCAGTACAGGCAATTCTCTAGAATTCTTTGAACAAGCTTCTCGTTTAACTGTACCTATGCGGATTGCTTCGTATAGGTTTGTCAGAGCTTTTAAATCATCGGATTGATAGCACCTAGTTGCCAATACCTGAAGGAGTAAACCCTCTGATTCAACACTAAGATATCCGGTTTGAAAGGCAGATGCAATGAGTGTGCGAATCATGATCAATAGGGCAAATGAACGATTTATCATTTCTATTGTCAAACACTTGCTTGCTAAATACATTGATATAAAACAGTAAATATTCGTGATTCTCATTACAGAAAAGTTGTGACCTCCATCACGATTAAAAAACAGAAATCCTCTATAATTAAAGGCTTTTATCTACGTACTGATAAACTATAAGCAGTCAAAAGTACAACTACTTCAAATGTGATCAAGAATAGTGTGAGTCTGCAATTATACTATGAAGATTGTATGAACCAAGGAATAGTTAGTATCAAAGATTACAATTTAAAAAATCTTTGCTCACGGTAAAAATTGGCGGAAATCTTCATCCTGTTGACTTAACTGCACCCAATTTAAAT
Organism: Sphaerospermopsis sp. FACHB-1094; assembly: GCF_014696195.1. Lineage (NCBI taxonomy): Bacteria > Bacillati > Cyanobacteriota > Cyanophyceae > Nostocales > Aphanizomenonaceae > Sphaerospermopsis > Sphaerospermopsis sp. FACHB-1094. Next base: position 4,068 of record NZ_JACJPT010000050.1, read on the forward strand.
TTAGTGATTGGAATTTTTGTACCAAGCGATCGCACGCTGGGCGTTCAGTGGCATAGTGTCCAGCATCAATTAAAATTAATCCTTGATCTCTACTTTCTTGAAATTGATGAAATTTACAATCGGCGGTGAGATAGGCTTGGGCGTTGGTTTTCACGACTGCGGAAATAAAACCTGCGCCCGATCCGCCCAAAACCGCAACTCGTGAAATTTGCTGTTGTAAATTCGCTGCGGGGGAAAAAATCAATTTTGGGGGATGAAGTTGAGTTTGAATTGTCGAGAGTAATTCTTGCAATGTTAAAGCTGGTTCTAACATTCCTACCCGTCCATATCCTAAACCAGATTGGGTGGGAACTATGGGAGATACCGCTTGCAGTTGTAATATTTGTGCCAATACATCCGCAGTGCCATCATTTACCTGGTCGAAATTTGTATGGGCGCTGTAGATACCGATATTGTGAGTAAAAGCTAACCTTACCATTTCTGCTAGTGCTTCCCCACTGCGGAGAGATTTAGGGGGATTAAAAATCAGGGGATGATGGGCAAAAATCAGATTAGCGTTGAGAGCGATCGCTTCTTTCATTACTGCTAAAGTCGGAGTTAAACACACTAATACCCGTGCTTTTGCACCCAACACACCAGGTTCAATCTGCCAACCACAATTATCCCAGTTTTCACACCAAGCGGGATTTGCCCATTCTTCAAACCAGGTGATTAAATCAGTAATTTTCATTAGATATTTTCACTTATGATTTTAAGTAATTTTATTTAAGTAGGATGATTAAAACATTTTAGCCCAAATTCAGCTATGGTGAAACCACATCCAACACAGGTAGGAGTCAGGAGTAGGAAAAATTGGGAGCATCCCACACAGCCACACCAAAAACTCTCGCTCAACTTTCTTACCTTTGTGTCCTTTGCGTCCTTTGCGGTTCAATCATATCAGGACTTTGGTGCATATTATTTCCATAGATAAAAATAAATTTACAATGAATATATTTTGATATTTTTTGAGAGCATTTTGTATTTTCTTAATTTTGGGTAAAATAATTATCAGTTATTATCCCCAAATGTGAACTACCAACTCTCTGGTATGATTATGCTGGCGATGTTCCCAAATGTAAATACCTTGCCATGTTCCCAAAACTAGATGACCATTATTAATGGGGATGTTTTCGGAGGTATGAGTTAAAACTGTGCGGATGTGTCCTGGCATATCATCAGCACCTTCGGCATCATGAATATAATAGTTACCTTCTGGTACTAATTTAGCCATAAAATTTGCTAAATCTATTAATACATCAGGATCAGCGTTTTCTTGAATGATTAAACTGGCTGAAGTGTGACGCAAAAATAAGGTGCAAAGTCCAGTTTTCACTCCAGATTCGCCAACTATAGCGGCAACTTTTGATGTAATATTCTGAAAGGATTTGCCAGTTGTGGAAATTCTCAGTAATTTTTGATAGTGTGTCATAATAATTTTGGATTTTGGATTTTAGATTTTGGATTTTAGGTTGGGAGTGTTTCAGGAATTTTAGTTAAATTGACTTAAAATAATCTATCACTGCTTTGGCTAGAGTTTCATTACCATTTTTAGCTATGGTTTGTGGTTGTTTTGGCGGTTGGGGTAAGTCATGAAGAAAATCCCAAGTTCCATCAAAAAATTCTGTTGGTGTGATAATTTGATGGTGGTTGTAATTTTTAATTCCTGCTAATAGCAAATCAGCTTCCGCAAAGTCATGACGCGGGATGGTAATAATAGGAAGTCCTAGAAGTGTAGCTTCTGCAAAAGTGCTGTACCCTGGTTTAGAAACTACTCTGCTACAAATTGGCATAAAATCAACAGGACGATATTGGCGATTTTGCACTTTAATTAAGTTAGGTAAATCTGGTGCGGAAGCATCAAAGGTGATAAATTGCCAATCAGAAAATTTTTCAATATTATTATAAGGAATTGCTTGTAAACCTAAACCTCCAAATGTTAGCAAGATGGTTTTTTCTGGTGGTGTAGTTATTCCCCAAATGGTGCGGATTTCATCAATAGGGAAACCGGGAGAACCACCTGTTAAACCCACATCTATGATATTAGGAAAAGCAGACATGGGTGTATGGAAGGGAAGACGAAATAAGCGATCGCTTTTAGTATACCAATCACTGACCCAATCAGCAATTTCTGTAAATTCTCCTCCCCAATCTTGATAAATAAAGTCCCAACTAAAGTTACTAATCATCCAACAGGGAATGTTTGCTGCTTTCCCAAACCCAGCCGCCAGAAAAGGAATATCTGCTAATATGAGATTAACACGATTTTGGCGAAGAAAATTAACTTCCGAAGCAATTAACGAATTTTGATTTTTTTTAATTTCTCTTAACTTGTCTAAGGTTGCTGCTTTATCCATTGTCAAACTATCAGCTTGAACTACACCTAAATCAAAGGCACGTTGACGCAGAATAAAATCACCTTTGATGTAGGATTCAAGCAGCCATCGGGGTGCAGTTGTAGCAATAATTAACAGCACTTCTGGGCATAATTTTTGAATTGTTGCAGCTATTGATGCGGTTCGGGTAGCATGGCCAAAGCCGTGGTTAGTGATGGTTATATATAAAATTGGACGGTTCATAGATGAGGTGATGGGGTGAAAATTTCTACAAATGAGAAAATTCTTTAATTGCTGCTATTAATTGGTCAATTTCTGATTTTAAGGTGAGGTAATGAACACTTACCCGAATACAATTAGGATTGGCAATTGTGCGAGTTAAGATTTTTTGTGATTCTAAAAACTGCACTAATTTTAAACTCCGCTGATTATTAGTTAGCACAAAAGAAACTAACCCGCTTTGGGGAGGGGAATTTTTTAAACATTTGACATTAGATAACTCTATCAACTTTTGCCAAAGATACTCACTGTTTCTGCAAATTTGCTGATATATTTCCTCTGCTGTTCCCCATTGATGATGAATGGCGATCGCTTCTTTTAAAGCAATATATAATGGAGTTGCTAAGGTAGACACTTCATATCTTCGCCCATCTGGTTGCCAATTAATTGGTTGTGCTTGATTATTAGTGATGACTCCATCTAAACCTATAAATGTTGGCTGCATCATTTCCCGTGCTTCGGGTCGTACATACAAACCCCCTACACCCGCAGGACCGCATAACCATTTATGTCCAGTAAAAGCATAGAAATCTACCCCCAATTCTGTTAGATTTAAAGGTAGAACCCCCACTGATTGAGCCGCATCTACCAACAACAGAGAATTATTTTGTCTGCATATTTCTGCAATTTTGTCAATAGGCAAAACTTGACCAGTATTCCACAAAACATGACTTAAAACTACCAGGCGAGTATTGGGGCGGAGATTTTCAGCAATAACACTGACAGGATCACCCTCGTTTAAAGTCGCCATCAGCGGACAAGTGGAAACTTCTACAGCGAATCTACGACTAATTTCTTGGGCTGTGGCAATCACTCCGGGATGTTCACAATCAGACAGCAGCAAGTGATCACCAGCTTGCCAATTAATCCCCCACATTCCGATGTTACAACCAATGGTGACATTGCCTGTGAGAGTAATTGTGTCAGATGGTACATTTAAGGTAGAGGCGATCGCCTCCCTTACAGATTGCATTTGGGGAGATATCCAGCGATAAGCTTCCGCACCAAAAGGTCCTATTTCCTGAATATGCGCTTGAGTTTGGCTGATAGCATCCATCGCCCCTTGAGGCATTGGTCCTTGTCCGCCATAATTAAAATAAATCTTGTTCCCTAAAGCTGGAAATTTTTGCCGATGGTGATCCAACATATTAATTTTAGTTTAGATTTTGGATTTGGGATTTGGGATTTTAGATTTTAGATTTGGGATTTTGGATTTGAGATTTGAGATTTGAGATTTTGGATGGGAAATTTAAAATGTTAAATCCGAAAATTGAGCATAAAAACCCCTATTTAACCCCCTATTTATTCATAATATTCTTCTCTCCTAACTCCTGACTCCTGTACTGGCGTTCGCGAAGCGTGCTGGAAGCATCAGCATTCGGAAAATAGCCTTTTCATAAAATTGATAATTTTTCGCCTGAATGCTTCGCCCCTACTTCGCCCCTACTTCGCCCCTACTTCGCCTCTACGACTTCTGATTCCCAAAATATCCCAATTGTTGTTAACTTAAATGAATGATCATTAATGCTGAACTCCTACTCCAATATCAACGCTGTAAGCGACGGCCTTTTTTAGATACTCATGGTGACTATAACCAGCGAGATATTCCCCATGAGTTGTTGGTAAAAGTGCAACAGGATAAAATTGCTCATCAGAAAAGTATAATTCATAACCTGTCATATCACAAACCTGTTTTTCCTCCAGGAAACTGGGAAGCTGGTGCAGCAGCCACTATAGAACTGATGCAGCAAGGTGTGGAGTATATACATAATTCTGTATTATTAGCCACTTATGAAGATGAATATACTTTACTGAGTCGTCCAGATTTACTTGTCAAACAGCCTGGAAAATCCAGTTTTGGAGACTGGGTTTATATTCCCGTGGATATTCAACTAGGTAAACGTCCCAAACAAGAATATCAGGTTATAGCTGCTTTTCACGCAGAAATTTTGGGAGCATTACAGGAAGTAACACCAGATGAAGCTTGGTTAATCTTGCGGAATAAAGATACAACTTATGTGGTAGACTTGGATAAATGGACACCACAAATGCTGGATATTTTGGCGGAGTATATTCAAGTGGTAGAGTCGTCAGAAGCACCAGAGGTATTTATTGCCCGTCAAAAATGCCATCTTTGTCACTGGTATAATCATTGTTATGCGATCGCCCAATCTCAGCAACATCTGTCACTGTTACCAGGTGTGACACCAATTCGCTACACTCAACTACAAGCATTATCTACTACTACTTTAGAAGCACTCGCTAACACGAATCCCAGCACTTTAGAAAATGTCATTGGTTTTGATACTCAAGTAGCATCTAAATTAATAGTACAAGCAAAATCAACATTAGCAAAAACTCCTTTAATTTTACCCTTTGCTTTACCAGCAGAAAAACTCACATTTACCGCCCCCATCGAGTTATATTTTGATATTGAAGCCCAACCAGATTTAAATTTAAATTATCTGTTGGGAGTTTTAGTAGTTGATAGAGAAAATAATACAGAAAAGTTTTATTCATTTTTAGCAGAAACACCAACTCAAGAAAACCTAATTTGGCAGCAATTTTTAGATTTAGTTTGCCAATATCCCCAAGCACCAATTTACCATTTTTGTAATTATGAAGTCGAGACAGTAAAAAAACTAGGTAAACTTTATTGTACACCTTATTCCTTAATTGAACCTCTACTGACTCGATTTGTAGATATTTATGAACAATTAACAGAAAGTGTTGCTTTACCAATAGAAAGTTATGCCCTCAAAGCGATCGCACGTTGGTTAGGATTTGAATGGCGTGATCAAGAAGCTAGTGGTGCTAAGTGTATTTATTGGTATGATCAATGGTTAGAAACAGGCGATCGCCGTTTTCTGGAACTGATCCAACGGTACAACGAAGATGACTGTCGTGCTACCCGCAAAGTTAAAGATTGGCTAGTTAATTTTTTCCAAACCGAATATACTAGAAAACTAGCGTAATCCAATTTTGGATTTTAGATTTTAGATTTTGGATTTTGCAAACTACATCCTACTTATCCAATTGTTAATTTTTAATTTTTCACTTTTAATTGGGGTTTGCTGAATAAACCTAAAACCTTGATATATCAAAGGTTAGAGGCTGATAAACACAGAAATTAGTGCAAGGGTTTTGAAGGGTATACCGGAAAAAGTGTGCATTTTTTGGGATTTCAAGAGATGGCAAAGAAATTTTCAAATCTCCTCCTGACTCCTGACTCCTGACTCCTGACTCCTATGCCCTCACGGAAAGACTTTCTCAGCAAACCCTAATTGGCATTATTTCTTCATGCAACTAATGAAAAAACTCAGAAAACCATTATTCATTATTTACTTGACGATTACCATTATCATTAGCAGTATTATCAGTATATTCTTCAGTAATATTGCCTCAGCAACAGTTAAAATAACAGATATAAAATTTATTGGTGCAGCCACCTTACCCACAGGATACTCTTTCCAAAAAACCGAACTAGGAGGATTATCAGGAATTACTTATGATGCTAAAAATGATCTTTATTATGCCATTTCTGACGACAGAGGGCAAAAAGCACCTGCTCGATTTTATACCTTAAAAATTGACCTCAGCACAGGAAAATTAACCAAAGATGGAGTTATTCCCGTAGCTGTCACCACCTTATTAAATGAAAATAATCAAAAATTTCCTCCTAGTGAAACCGATACAGAAGGTATTGCTGTAACTAACAAAGCCACTGTATTCATTGCTTCTGAAGGAGATGTGCAAAAATCCATAAATCCTTTTATTAAAGAATTTTCTCTATCTTCTGGCCAAGCTATTACCAGCTTACCTATACCGGATAAATTTTTACCAGATCCAAAAAGTCAGCAGGGTATACGTAATAACTTAGCTTTTGAAAGCCTCACCATCTCAGAAAATAATCAATCATTATTTACAGCGACTGAAAACGCACTCATTCAGGATGGTGCAGCGGCAAAACCCGGCTTTGGTAGTCCTTGTCGCATTGTGCAATATAACCTAGCCACCAACCAACCGGAAAAAGAATTTCTGTATATCACAGAACCAGTTACACCGCTATTCAATTTTACAGGCAGGTTTGACAGTGGATTACCAGATTTACTTTCTTTAGATAATCAAGGACATTTACTGAGTGTAGAAAGAACTTTTACAGGTTTGGGATTTGCGATTTCTTTGTTTCAGGTTTCCCTAGAAAATGGCGACGATATTCATGATATTAACAGCCTTTCAAACATTGACATCAACAAAATCAAACCTGTAGAGAAAAAACTACTCTTAGATTTACAGACTCTCGATGTAGCTTTAGACAACATAGAAGGCTTAACCCTTGGTCCAAAACTACCTGATGGACAAACTTCCTTAATTCTAGTCAGTGATAACAATTTTAACAAACTCCAAAGCACCCAGATCCTAGCCTTTAAACTCAAGCTAGAATCACCCTTAAATCGGTTATTGCGTCTGCTACCAATCTCTCTATAGAAACGAATCGGGAGCCACTTCTAATGATTCCCTCACCGAAAGACTTTTATGCCTACGGCACCCTACGCGAACAGCAACCCCTAATTAAGTAATTCTGAAAAATGAAAGTTTAGATTTATCAAAGTTTTTTGTAATCTGCGAGCAAATTTGTTTAGGTTTACATTGCGCTTTTATGTAATGGAATATCTGCTAATAATTCTTACTCTTTGATTCTCTTTACCCTTGAACCCCCCCCATCACTGCGCTAATATTCTTAGCATTAGTATTGCCACAGCACAGAAAGAAAAGTTAAAAGCTTGGGTTAAACAAAGTGAGCAATTACCTTCATCCTCTAAATCTCATACCAGCAAAAAATTGTTAAAGCAGCAGTACAAGCAAATCCAAACTCAAATATTGGCACATCTGGAAGCTAAAAGCCAGTCCACAGGTTAGGAGGTTGGGGAGACAGGGGGAGCAGGGGAGGATAATAACCCAATCACCAATCACCAGTCACCAGTCACCTGTGAAAAAAAAATTTCAATTTTTTCTCCCAACTACTTGACAGCTAAAAAAGATTAAGCAATAATAGTATAGTTGAGAAAAACGCAATCAACTGTTAGGGACTGTAGTTCAATTGGTTAGAGCACCGCCCTGTCACGGCGGAAGTTGCGGGTTCGAGCCCCGTCAGTCCCGTTCCAAAATCCTAAAATCTGATTCCTGGGAGAAAATTTTAAATATCTCTCAGGAATGCTGTTTTTAACAGACTGGGAAAATAACCCATATCGGTGGTTTACAACCACTCAGCACTTGTTAAATTAATAATGCTTTGTGAGAGAGAGAATTAACTGTGTCTGTAAGAGTTCGTATTGCTCCCAGTCCTACTGGTAATTTACATATTGGTACAGCCAGAACTGCTGTATTTAATTATTTATTTGCCCATCATCACGGTGGTAAGTTTATTTTACGCATTGAAGATACAGATTTAGAGCGATCGCGTCCCGAATATACTGATAATATTCTCACTGGACTGCGTTGGTTAGGCTTAAACTGGGATGAAGGTCCATTTTTCCAATCTCAGCGTTTACACCTCTACCAAGCAGCAGTACAGAAATTATTGGATCAAGGTTTAGCTTATCGCTGCTATACCACATCAGAAGAATTAGACGCGCTGCGGGAAGCACAAAAAGCCAGAAACGAAGCACCCCGCTATGATAACCGTCATCGTAACTTGACCCCAGAACAACAAGCAGCTTTTGAAGCGGAAGGTCGTTCATCTGTAATTCGCTTTAAAATTGAAGATGATCGGGAAATTGTCTGGAATGACTTAGTACGGGGTAAAATGTCCTGGCGTGGAAGTGACTTGGGTGGTGATATGGTCATTGCTCGCGCTTCTGCTGAAGGTATTGGTCAACCTCTATATAATTTTGTGGTAGTGGTAGATGACATTGATATGCAAATTACTCATGTCATTCGTGGGGAAGACCATATTGCCAATACAGCGAAACAGATTTTACTTTATGAAGCTATGGGTGCAAAAATTCCAGAATTTGCCCATACACCCTTAATTTTGAATCAAGAAGGGCGCAAACTTTCCAAACGGGATGGAGTAACTTCAATTTCTGACTTTCAGAAAATGGGTTTTACTGCGGAAGGTTTAGTAAATTATATGACCTTATTGGGATGGTCTGCCCCAGATTCTACGCAGGAAATATTCACATTAGATGACGCTGCTAAAGAATTTACCTTTGAACGGGTAAACAAAGCAGGTGCTAAATTTGACTGGGATAAATTAGATTGGATTAATAGTCAATATATCCATAATATGCCAGTTGATAAACTCATAGATTTGCTAATACCTTTTTGGGAGGAAGCAGGATATACATTTACTAGTGGTAGGGAGCGTCCTTGGTTAGAGCAGTTGGTAAGTTTAATTGCTGCTAGTTTAACGCGGTTAGTGGATGCTGTTCCCATGAGCAAAGTCTTTTTTACTGATGGGGTAGAGTTCAGTGAAGAAGGTAGTCAACAACTGCAACAAGAAGGGGTGAAACCTGTACTGCAAGCAATTTTGACAACTTTGGAAAATCAACCAGAATTTTCCGCAGATACCGCCCAAAGCATCATTAAACAAGTGGTAAAAGAGCAAGGTGTCAAAAAAGGTTTAGTAATGCGATCGCTCCGAGCAGCTTTAACCGGGGATGTACATGGACCAGACCTAATTCAATCATGGTTATTGTTAAATCAGATTGGTTTAGATAAATCCCGTTTAAGCTCTGCACTAGCTAGGTAATAGGTGACTGGGGTGATGGGGTGATGGGGAGGTAAATAACCCAATCACCAATCACCAATCACCACTCACCACTCACCTGATAACTGCAAATATCGGGAACTTAAAATAGAAGATTCTTGTCTTTAAAATTACTTAAATATAAATATAATTACAATGACAAAAAAATCCCTTAATCTAGCCATTAGATTATCGTTGATGATAGTTACACTTGGTGTGACAACAGTGATGAATAGTATTGTTAATGCAGAAGAAGTTCCGCCTATTTTTGGTGATATCACCATTAACCGTCAATTTTCACCTGATCCTTTGACAGTCAGGGGAATGAGTGGAGGTTCAGTTCCAGCGAGCAAAGTTAATGGAGAAACTGAAACTCCTACAGGTTCATGTACTGGGTTTGTAGATGAGGACCAAGATCACACTTTAAAACTGCTCAGTAAATTTGACTACCTAAAACTGCAAGTGGAAAGTAAGGCCGACACCACTATAATGATTAAAGGACCAGGTGGTATTTGGTGTAATGATGATTTTGATGGGAAAAATCCTGGTATTGTGGGAGAATGGTTAGAGGGTATTTACAAAATTTGGATTGGTTCCTACGAAAAAGAGAAATACTTTCCTTACACTTTAAAAATCACAGAAGTTAAGTAATAGTTGATAGTTGATAGTTGATAGTTGACAGTTGATAGTTGATAGTTGATCGGGAAACATAAAATTGATTACCCAGTCCCCAGTCCCCAGTCCCCAGTCCCCAGTCCCCAGTCCCCAGTCACCAACCTTTGATCATTTTTTGTGGATGCAATGGCGATCGCCCATGAAACCAAAACTGTAATTAAACAGAATATCAGTTTAGCAGTAATTCCCAACTTAGCCGCATTAGGACTAGCTGCAACCTTTGGAATGCACCCCTTAGCAGCGACAGTAATACATGGGGGTTGCTGAGAAAGTCTTTCCGTGAGGGCATAGGAGTCAGGAGTCAGGAGTCAGGAGTCAGGAGGAGATTTGAAAATTTCTTTGCCATCTCTTGAAATCCCAAAAAATGCACACTTTTTCCGGTATACCCTTCAAAACCCTTGCACTAATTTCTGTGTTTATCAGCCTCTAACCTTTGATATATCAAGGTTTTAGGTTTATTCAGCAAACCCTACATAATGGTTCTCCTATAGTAGCCGATTTAAATGGGTTACGTCCATTGATGCACAAGGATGAACAATAGCAATTATCTGTAATTTATTACATCATTCGCCATCACTTTAAGTTAAGATGAGCTTATTATGGAGAATCGAGTAAACTAGCTTTTGATTCATCAATTTGCACAAATTTACCATTCTTAACCTCTAGAAGAACAGGTTTTCCATCTCTCTCCATGTTATCTGTAAACTTGAGCGGATAACCTGATGTTTCATTTGCAGACAAATCAACGTTTTTTAATCCTTCTAATACTGTCTGACGAGACGCATTGTTTGATAAAGCCTTGATAAATGCTTGTGTAGCATCATAGCTAGTAGCTGTACGCCAACTAACATCCCCTCCCCATAGTTCTTTTGATTTTTTGGCAAACTCTTCTGCTGCTGATGTTCCTCTAAACCAAGGAACTGATAAGATCATACCTTCCACAGCTTCTCCACCTTGCATTAAGGTTTCATAGCTATAAAGAGTATCCCCTCCTAACAACTGTAACATTTGTTGATCAGGCCTATTTTTATAAAAATCTAGATTTGCTTGAGCAATTTCAATAGCTTTACCAGTATTTTTCGTATCTGGAAATAGCATCGCTGCTTCTGCTTTATATGTATTGATACTTTCATCAATATCATCACCAAAGAAACTAGAGTTAAATGAATATTTTTTAACTACTTCACCTCCTTGTTTTTGAAAATCATTGGTAAATGCTTCACTAATACTCTTGCTATAAGCACTTTCAGGATTGGCAAAAATTACGACTTGTTTTAATTTCAAACTATTGAAAACATAATTAGCTAATTTTTGACCAGTAATTTTATCAGAATCAACTACTCTAAAAAAAACAGAGCTTTTTAAATCTGCGCTAGTTGCAGTAGGAGAAATAATTGCTAGTTTGGCTTTTTCGTAATCTTGTAGTAGAGATTTAGTAACGTCACTAGAATTATGTCCTATTACCCCTAAGATAGATGAATCTTTAATGATTGCGTTAACTACTGCTTTAGCCTCATTAGAGTTGTTACTGTCATTACCAATAACTATTTCTAGTAATCTGCCATTTAATCCTTTATTTTGATTAAATTGATTCTGCGCTTGGGCTACACCTCTTAATATTTCTTGAGCAATATTATTAGTTTCTCTATCTATTGGTACAACTACTGCTAAAGTAAAAGGAGAACCTTTTTGACGGGCTAAGGCATTATTATAATAAATTCTGGATTCGACATCAGTGTTATTTGCTTGTATAGCTTGTTTAAATAACTTCTCAGCTTGTTGATAATCACCCTTTTTGAAGGCTTGAATACCTTGATCACGACGGATATTGGTGATGTTGGGGAATAGGGTTTTATCGCCCCGACTAATTCTGCTATTATCTACTACACACCAAATCCCAAATTCTTTTTTTTCTCCTGCTGGACAAGGTTGAGTATATAAACGATAAATCGTAGCTAATATAATACTAGTAGAAACAGATAAACATACGAGAATAATTATTATTAATATCGGTGGCTTTTTTTGACGTGTATTTACTTCGTGATTGACCTCATGATTACTTGTAGTTTGATTTGCAATCTCGTAAGGTTTAGCAAAGAACCTATCTTCAATCTCGTAATGAATATTACTTGTGTTAGTTGTTGTATTCTCTATAATTTGAGCTATAATTTGAGATAGTTCCATATTATTGTTTTCATTTATATAGTACTTACGCAAGATGTGACTGAAAACCTTATTCTTGCGTAGGGGTAATTCATGAATTACCCCTACTTTCGTTCCCTTTTGCGTAAGTCCTGTTATATTTTCTTCTGGCAATTGTGCATCACTTTGCGTTTCTTTTTGAGTCAATTTTTCTAATGTACCAATTTCCTCAGTGAGTGGATGAGTTTGTCTAATCCATTTACGGAATAATTCTATTTTAACTTTTTCATCTTTTGTTTGTTCTAAAAACTCATTCTCTTTTAAATATTCTTTCGTTTTTATGATCAGATTAATATCTAGATCAGCTTTATTTGCTTTAATTAAATCTAAATAATCTTCTGAGGTTTCTTGAGACTCTGCAACTGCTGACAAAACAATTTTTTCGAGGATAGAAAACTCTTCCCAAAACCACGATAACCCAGCTTCAGCTAATTCAATAGCTTTGTCTATAATAGCTTCTACATCTTCCCTATTAACTTTATCATCCAATTTATTATTTTCTCTCGCTCTACTAAAAATAGCAAAACATATTACTTGAGTAAAATAGGGATGTCCTGCTGATAGCTTAAAAATAGCTTGAATCGCGTCGTCTCCATACTCAAGTATATTTTGGGCTGGTTGATTAATTAAATTTGTGGTCGTATTCTGATCTAATAACTTAATTTCTTTAACAGTAACTATATTCTCAAAACTCCTAATTTTTTTGGAAATGTTGAATAATTTTTTATCCATTAATAGAATTACGAAAAGTTTTTGGGTATTATGAATTATCGAAAATAAATTTTCATAAAATAGTTTTAATGATATTTCTGTATGTTTATTTATGAATATGTCAAAGTCATCTAGTAATAAAACTAAATTTTTGCCGTTTAAGGCTTGATATATTTGCGGTAAAAACTCCTTGGAAAAAACGCCATCGTTTGACTCTAGGTCTGTAATTTCGGGTATTTTTATATTCTCTTGTTCTAATGACAAGTCGCTTATAATTTCTTTTGCTAATTCTGCTAAGATTCTACCTAATGATTGTTGAGAATAATATTCTAAACTGAATGTCACAAAAACAAAGTTCTCTTGCAAATCTTGTAATTGATTAGTAATATTACGCACAACAGATGACTTCCCAATGCGTCTTTGTCCGTATAATACTATTACTTGTTTATGCTGTTGGAGATAGTGTCTAATATCCACAAATAGCGATTCCCGCCCAAATAACAACGCTTGGTTAACTGGGCGGCCAAGAACATAAGGATTTCTTTGAGGCTTGAAAGAAGTATTCATATTTCCATCGTACCTCTAAAACACCAATTAACATCCGTCAGATGAACTATCTTAACTTAATTTCTATAATATTTCTATCAGTAGATCCGCCAAATGAATTAATCATCTTGATTCAATTTCTACAAATTTACCGTTCTGAACTTTTACAAGAATAGATTCTCCCTGGCGCTCTCTGTCGTCGGTGAACTGAAATGGGTAGCCTGATGTTTCATTTGCGGGAAGGTTCACTTGTTGTAAATTTTCCAGTATCGTAGTTCGAGAAGCATTAGGTGATAGAGCCAAAGCCTTTATAAATGCTTGTGTAGCATCATAGCTAGTAGCTGTACGCCAACTAACATCTCCTCCCCATAGTTCTTTTGATTTTTTAGCAAAATCTTCTGCTGCTGATGTTCCTCTAAACCAGGGTATTGCAATTATTAAACCTTCTACATCTTTTCCACCTCTCACTATGGTTGGATCATAGTTATAAAGGGTATCTCCAGCCAACATTTTTACTTCTTTTATGGGAAAGTCTTGCGTTTTTAATCTCGCATTTCTGTTGGTAATTTCTTTGGCAATATTGATAGCTTCATCAGTTGCTGGTTTATCTGTACTTGGAAACAAAAGAGCAGCTTCTGCTTTATCAGTATATACACTTTTGGCAACTTCTTTTTCCGGGTCAAAGGTAGTAGCAGTTAAATCAATAAGGGGCTTACGAACTACCTTCCCTCCTAATTTTTCAAACGTATTTGTAAATACCTCTCTGATGCTGTTACTATATGGGCTGTTAGGATTAGCAAAAATTACGGCTGTTTTTAATTTCAGTTGCTTATAAGCATACTCGCCTAGTTTTTGACCTGCACTTTCATCTGAATAAACTGATCTAAAGAAAACAGGATTATTGAGTAAAACACTGGTGCTAGTGGCAGAAATAATAGGTAATTCAGCTTTTTCGTATACTGGTAGTGCGATTTTTGTAGCATCACTAGAATTATGTCCAATTACCCCCAAAATTGAATCATCTTTTGCTAATTGTTGAGCTACTTGTTCTGCATATTCAGTATTACCATCATTAGCAATCACAATTTCTAACAATCTACCATTTAAACCTGTATTCTGATTAAATTGATTTTGTGCTGCTGCTACTCCACGTAATATTTCTTCACCATTACTGGTACTTGTATTGTCTATTGGTACAACTACCGCGAAAGTAAAAGGAGAACCTTGTTGAAGAGCGAGAGAATTATTATAATAAATAAGCACTTCTGGATCATTTTGATTTGCTTCTACAGCTTGTTTAAATAACTTCTCAGCTTGTTGATAATCACCCTTTTTGAAGGCTTGAATACCTTGATCACGAAACCTATTGATAATGTTAGGGAAGAAAATGCGATCGCCCCGACTAATTCTACTATTATCTACTACACACCAAAACCCAAATTCTTTTTTTTCCCCTGTTGGACAAGGCTTGCTAAAAAATACTGTATAACCACCAAAACCCAGAAGGAAAATTATAGCTAATCCTCCTAGAAATCCTCCAAATCTTAAACCCCAGTTCAGCCAGGTTGAAATTTGATTAGTATTAATATTGACAGATGCAGGATTTTTATCTCCAACTTTAGGATCCGTTCTAGATTTCAGAGTTTGAATTTCTGCTAATTTGTGTTTAGATGATTTCCTGTTATCATCAATTTGTAAAACAAGCGTAAACTGTTCTTCTGCCTTAACCCATTGTCTGTTAAGTATTAATTCATGTCCATAATCTTCTCTTACTTCTATTAGAATATCTTTACTTTGTTCACTATCAATTTCGTAAGCCATTGTACAAATTTCTAATGCTTGCTCATAATCCTGAGCTTGTGATTTTTGTTGAGCTAGTGTTAGTAAAGGTTGTACAATTAATTCTTGTTGATGATGATTAAGTTTAGAATAAAATTGATAGGCTCGTTTATATAGATTACTAGCTTCATCTATATTTTGTATGTTCAAATATTCTTGAGCTAAGGAAATAACACCTCTAAAATTATTAGGATTAAGTTTGAAAGCTTGTTGATAAATAGACAATGCACCTTCAGGATTATTTTGGCGTAACCTATCGGCTACTGATAATAACTGACTAACATTCTCTTGGTTAATTTTATCCAAGTTAGTAATTTCATCTTTTAAGCGATGTTCTTTCACTAGCCAAAGACGGACAAACTCTATTTTTACGCGCCGTTTTGTCTCATCTAAAAAACCATACTCAAATAATTGTTCGTATGCGTCTTTTAAATCTTGTGTTATTACTATACTATAGGCATTGGTTAATAATGTTAGTGGTTCTTCAATAACAGATTGATTGTTTATGATCGCCATTTCTTGAGCCTCTGCTGCGGCTGCAATAATTATTTGCTGTTGCAAATTCAATCCATCCCAGAACCAAGCTAAACCACCTTTTCCTGCTTCGATTGCTTGGTTTATAACATTTTCAACATTTTGAGGAGTGATAGTCAACAAATCATTGTTGGGATTTATTCGATAGTTATCACGTACCTGACCATAAATAGTGTGGCAAATAACTTGGGTAAAATAGGGACTTCCGGCGCATATATTAAAGATGGTATCTATGGTTTCTGGTTGATATGTTAAAATACCTTCTGCTGGTTTAGTAATTAACCTTTGGGTACTCTCTTTGTCCAACAAAGCAATTTCTTTATAGGTTGCTTGCTTAAAAAAAGAAACTAAGGTTTCTAATCTATTGATATGTCTCCCTACAACGGGAATAATAAATAATCTTTGATCTATGTTCAATAGATGTATTATATACTCTAAAAATCTTCCGGTTTCTTGTTCATTCTCTCTTTCAGTTAAAACATCAAATTCATCCCAAAGAAGAACTATTTTTTTGTTACCTATATTTAGATAAACTTGAGGTAGAAACTCACGATGAAAAGTTTGAAAATCTTGTTGTATATTTTCTGCTAAATGTTCTAAAACATCATTGTTATCTTGTGGTAATTCTAGTTTTTCTAAAATTTTCTGGGCAATGTCCGATAAAATTTGATTATTGGATAATTTTTCTTTATCTTGAAAATCAAAATTAATGAAAATAAATTCATCACTACCAATTTTTTGAGGAATTAAATTAAGTACAGAAGATTTACCAATGCGTCTTTGTCCATACAATAAAATTAATTTTGCATTTTGGGGAAGACTATCAGCAATCAGAGAAAATAAATATTCCCGCCCAAAAAAATTTTTTGGCTCTCTAATCGGACGGCCTATGATGTAAGGATTAGGAGGTAGGTTAGGTAGATTAGTCATAATTGTATATTGATTTTATCATCTATTGAAAAGATTTTATCAACTCCACATTAGATTAATAATGTGTTATGTCAAATATAGTTAATAGAGAAGATTAGGAGAACTTCCCTATTCAGTTAAGTTGCTAGTTATTTAGTTGAGGCTGGTAATGGATAATTCTCAGAAAACTTCCGTTGTTATTCTGTGAATCCTTTAATCTTGGACATCCTAATGAAAATACTTTACCTAACTAGCAACTTAGATGATTAAGAATTTTATTAAGGCAAGAATGGTAATAGTTTCGGAATCCAATCTAACACGGTTTTGACTGTATCAGGATTCTGTGTTAACCAAGTTACGAAATTTTTAACTTGAGCCAATTGTTTATGACTAATGAGATTCAGAAATACTACTTTGTTCTCTTCAAAGAATTGTTCCGATGTATTTAATATTTCCTGTATTGCCCTTTTTTTCATTAGTGGTGAAGTAAAGGAATACAACTTTCCTGAATCCGTAATACTGGAAGTAATTACACCTCTATCTTCTAATTTGCTTAAAATACGTTCATGCTGAGTCATAATTCTTCCTATGCCTGTTAAATTAAATCTTGTATCCTGGATACGACCATCCAGATCTAGCAAGGCTATCAGCATCAATAAAAGCTGTTCTGTAGGATTACATCTTTGCCAAATTAATTCAAAAATATGTCTAGTATCACGTTCAAATCCCTGAGAAAATGATTCAACATTAGCATCATTACGTCGCTGCATTTCTCCATATATGAAAAATCCACCGATTTGTACTAAAGTAGGATGTCCGCCTGTAATATTGATAATTTCCCCCCGTAATGTTGGAGGTCTAACAATATTCAAGATTTGCACCAATTCGCTAGTATTAAATAGTTTCAGGGATTGAAATAAATAGTGATTGTACCAAGGAGAAGCATGAGGGTTAAGTTGCGGTTGCAGTTCGCTTAGGGGTTGAAGTGAGGACACAATCATAGATAGATATTGACTTTCTTCTGCATGAACCGCCAAATTACGACATTCTGCCAAAAATGTTTCCATTTCTGTTTCAGTGTATTGTTTATGTGTTACCAGAGCTGTATCAAAGTCATCTATTAACAGTAATAAAAATTTACCATTCTGGTCTAATTTGCGTAATGCTTGGCGGATAATGCGATTTGTGGCTGGTTTTTCTAGTAAGGGTTTAATTTCAGCTTGTAATTGCGGTTCATTATCTAATTGCTCATGTAGCAAATTTAAGATTTCTTGCCAAAAACCAGCAGGTGTAAAGTCCCTAATATCTTGGCAGTAGAGTAATACAACCACAACTTCAGATGGCTTTATGCCATGTTCTCTTAGTGCTTGTTCAGAAGCGAGTTTTCTTAAAAATGAGGTTTTCCCCATCCCCGGACCACCCCAAATGGCAAAATGGCTGCGGTTACATATTTGGTCAAAGGCAAAGTTAATTTCTGATGTGCGTCCGACAAAATGTTCTGGGGGAACTGGTTTTCCGGGAAAAAAGGGATTGGGCATGGTTGTTAGCCTGGATTTGTAAAAAAAATATTTGTATATATGAGGATATTACTAGCAAACTGCAAATTACATCACGACTAGCTAAATGTTGCCCAGATTACAGGCAGCCAATTAAAATACAATATTCTATATAAAACTTTATAGCACAGAGAATATATGGGTTAATAGTGGGATATGAAGACCTCATCGCAATTTCTACAAGAAATCTATCATATTTTAGGACTTACGTAAGATGTGACTGAAAACCTTATTCTTGCGTAGGGGTAATTCATGAATTACCCCTACTTTCCTTCCCTTTTGCGTAAGTCCTGATATTTGAAATATTAGTTTCAATATCAGCGATCGCACTATCACCCATCACAAACAACATCTCTAAAAACTCTTATCTTCGTTTCTTCGTTCCTTCGTGGTTCAATATTCTATGTTTTCGTATTCTTTATATTATAAACTATAATTGACTCTTTATAATTTAAAATATTACGCATAAACACAGATAAATAAAACTAAATATATTTGATGATGCAGTGGGGTTTAGCGTAAAATGAGTATCAGGGAGAGCAAAAAAGAAATCAGCCCCAAACCCTTGATAGATAAGCTTTTGGGAAGATTTAACTTTTAATTTGGAATTTTCAATTGGTATTAGTATGAGAATTAGGTTAAATTTAATTAAGATTCTAGAAAAATTTCCCGAATCTGCCATAGGCAAACTACGCTGTCATGGCTGAAATTACAAAATGGATTTATAAACATCCGTTACAAAAGTAGTCATATTGGTACTAGAGGCAAATTAACAGATGAAATTTTCTTGGAGAATTGTAGCACTTTGGTCTGTGCTGGCCTTGGTAATAGGCTTTTTCTTTTGGCAAGGTACTTTTGCCGGTCAACCAGCAGATAACAGCCGTAATGCAGCCAATACCCGCATGACCTATGGGCGCTTTTTAGAATACTTGGACGCTGATCGGGTTACAAGTGTGGACTTGTACGATGGCGGCAGAACTGCAATTATCGAAGCTAACGACCAAGATATTGAAAACCGCATTCAACGCTGGAGAGTAGACTTACCCGTTAACGCTCCTGAGTTGATCAATAAACTCAAAGAACATAACGTTAGCTTTGATGCTCATCCTATCCGCAATGATGGCGCGATCTGGGGTTTGTTAAGTAATCTTTTGTTCCCAGTGTTGTTGATTACTGGTTTATTCTTTTTGTTCCGTCGCTCTAATAACCTTCCCGGTGGTCCTGGCCAAGCGATGAATTTTGGTAAGTCTCGCGCTCGTTTCCAAATGGAAGCGAAAACAGGCGTAAAATTTGATGACGTGGCAGGAATTGAAGAAGCTAAGGAAGAATTACAGGAAGTTGTTACTTTCTTGAAACAACCGGAGAAATTTACCGCAGTAGGTGCGAAAATTCCTAAAGGTGTGCTGTTGGTAGGACCTCCAGGAACAGGTAAAACCTTATTAGCAAAAGCGATCGCTGGTGAAGCGGGTGTTCCTTTCTTCTCTATCTCAGGTTCTGAGTTTGTAGAAATGTTTGTGGGTGTGGGTGCTTCCCGTGTCCGCGACTTGTTCAAAAAAGCGAAAGATAACGCTCCTTGTATCATCTTTATTGATGAAATTGACGCTGTAGGTCGTCAACGGGGTGCTGGTATCGGTGGTGGTAATGATGAACGGGAGCAAACCTTAAACCAACTGTTAACAGAAATGGATGGTTTTGAAGGTAATACCGGCATCATTATTATTGCAGCTACCAACCGTCCTGACGTTCTCGACTCTGCGCTATTGCGTCCCGGTCGTTTTGACAGACAGGTAACAGTTGACGCTCCCGATATTAAAGGACGTTTGGAAATTCTCGAAGTTCATGCACGGAACAAGAAATTAGACAAGAGTGTTTCCTTAGAAGCGATCGCCCGTCGTACCCCTGGTTTCAGTGGTGCGGATCTTGCTAACCTCCTCAACGAAGCAGCTATTCTCACCGCCAGAAGACGCAAAGAAGCAATTACCCTGTTAGAAATTGATGATGCAGTGGATCGGGTAGTTGCAGGGATGGAAGGTACTCCTTTAGTAGACAGCAAGAGCAAGCGGTTAATTGCTTACCATGAAGTTGGCCATGCTTTGGTGGGTACTTTATTAAAAGACCATGATCCTGTACAGAAAGTTACCCTCATTCCCAGAGGACAAGCACAGGGTTTAACCTGGTTTATGCCCAATGAAGAACAGGGTTTAATTTCCCGTTCGCAACTGAAAGCGAGAATTACTGGTGCTTTGGGTGGTCGTGCAGCAGAGGAAGTAATTTTTGGTGCTGCGGAAGTGACAACTGGTGCGGGTGGAGACTTGCAACAGTTATCAGGAATGGCCAGACAAATGGTAACACGGTTTGGGATGTCTGATTTAGGTCCTTTATCTTTAGAAAGTCAACAAGGTGAAGTGTTCTTAGGTCGTGACTGGACAACCAGATCCGAGTATTCTGAGTCTATAGCTTCTCGTATTGATGCACAAGTGAGAGCGATCGCCGAAGAATGTTATGAAAACGCTAAGAGAATTATCCGTGAACATCGTAGTGTTACAGATCGCTTGGTTGATCTGTTAATTGAAAAAGAAACCATTGACGGTGACGAGTTCCGGCAAATTGTCGCTGAGTACACTGAAGTACCTGATAAGCAACAGTTTGTTCCTCAACTGTAAGGGTTTTGATTTTTAAATATTAGGAAATTAATGGGGATAGTGTCAACTGTCCCTATTTTTTTAAACATATTCCATTTAAAAGTATGAACAAGCCAAATATTAGAATTAGACAAGCAAATATAGCTGATCAGCAAGGTGTGACAAAGTACGCCATCCAATTAGTTTATCAACATCAAAATTTTAATCCCTTGAGGTTTACCACATTTGAAAATCATGAACAACAGCTTTATGATTTTTTTGCCGAACAAATTACCAACCCAAAAGCAGTTGTTTTAGTTGTGGAAGTAGAAAATGAAATTGTGGGTTATTCCTTTATCCGGTTAGAAGAAAGCAGTTTTGTGGATATTGCACCTGAAGCAGCATGGCTGCATGATATATACATTGATGAATCAGCGCGGGGAATGGGAGCAGGAAAATTACTATTAGATACTTCTATAGATGCAGCAAAAAAGTTAGGTTCACAGGTATTAATTCTGCAAGTTGCTGCACAAAATGAATTTGCAAAGAAGCTATTTGAAGCTAATGGATTTAAGGTAGCAACTTACGAAATGATGATGAATTTAAATGAAGGGTGAAAATACAGGTTTAATCAATCAAGAAACTGATGAGATATAATTTGATTAACACACAATATGGATCTATCTATGAAATTCAAGTTCAAGATAATTGATATTCAAGAAGATACAAATCTTAATTGCTACTCTGTGCTTACAGTGGTGAGCATTCGTGATTTTATAGAATTTATTCAACCTATTCACAAACAAAAAGGAAACCTTGATGATCAAAGAGAAGTTTTGCAAACCAGGTCTGCAAAAATTATTCGTAATCAAATGGTCGAAGATTTAAAATATGGAGCAATATTACCTCCTATAGTATTAGGAATTATTTGTAATGAAGATATAAATGACAAGAATTTTTTTAATTTAATTCAAGATCAGCAGAAAATTAGTATTTTAGATGGAATGCAAAGAATACAAGCTATAAAAGATGCAATTTTTCAAAAAGAAATTACTCATAATTTAAGAGTTGAGTTTTGGTTTGCTTCAGATGAATCTGCTTTATTGTATAGAATGTTGGTACTCAATTCTGGTCAAATTCCTTGGGGACTTGATAAACAATTGGAGGTGGTTTTTAAACCAATTTTACAAAATTTAAAAGCCACTATTCCTAATTTAGAAAATCTAATTTCCAAAAAAATATATAAACAATCAGAAATTGTAGAATTATTTTTGGCATTTACTTCTAGAAAAGTTAGAATTGACAAAAAACAACAATTAGCTGAATATCATGCAGCTTTGGATATTATGATTTTGATTCGGGAAAGATCAGCACACACTATTGGTAAATTTGAGGAAATCTTTAGATTAATGACTGAAATTGATCAATTACTTGAAGAAATTGAAAATCGTTATGTTTTCGATAATCAAACTGCAAGAATTGGTTTTATAGTAGCTTGTGCGGAAAAAATATTTGGTTTATTAGGAAGTAATCTAGAAAAACAATATTCACAAATAGAAAGTAATTTTCATGATATAAGATTAAAACTATATAAAATTAAAGATAAAATTGCTTGTCAGAGTATTGAACAAAATTATAACTTTCTTGCATTGGATATTCTCAAAGAAAATTTACGTTCTATCCCGAAAGAAAAACATAGACAAGCATTTTTAGATGGGTTCAAAGTGATATTTTCTGAACCTGAAATTAATTCTTTTGCTGTTTGCTGGCATAAAATGTACTAAAAATAAAAATATGACAAGAAATATAATAAACTCAATCAAAAAAGTTGTAGAAAAAATACAAGCTGTTGTTAATACACCAGAAAAATATACTATTGATGGTGATGAAACTTGTAAACACTGGTTAGAATATCTAAAAATTGATAACAAAATACGGTTATTCCCTAATTTTTATAGTTCCTGGATAAATTATGAAAATGAGAATTATTTAGTATTAGTCAATCATAAATTTTTATCCCATATTCCCTATTTTTTGCAGGAAGAAAATATTAATGCAGGTGCTTGGGTAGGTATTGTTGATGAATTAGAATTACCTCTGATTGGAGATACTGATATATTACAAGAAATTTTAGAAAGTGATTGGGAAATAAATCCACGAGGTTTTAAACAAGTCCAGTTTGATACAGTAGTAGGTAATTATAGTTTAAAAGATTGTTTCTCTAATATTTCCTTGTATAAAATAATTGGTAGATTTACTCAAAAAGAAGAATTAAATCAAATTACAGGTATTTCCCTAACCGAAAGTAGAAATTATTGTTTATTACCATATAGTCCAGAAGTATTGCAAGAGTTTAAAAACACCTTTGAAAATGGGAGTAAATATATTCCTTTTGAAAATATCCTAGCAAGTTATGTAGCCTCAGATTTCAAGTTTGCTTATTTGGATTTGTATAGGTGTATAGAAGGATTACAACCTCTCTATTTTTTAAAAGATTTTTATGATAAATTGGCATTAAACAATAAATCTATTCAAGATTTTTATATTGATTTTTATGAAACTACCAAATTAGAACCAAAATTAGAAGATTCTTTTAAAAAACTACTTGACTCAATAAATATAAATTATAAATATGCCGATAAACAAAACTATAGCCCAGATAAGTATTTGTATAGGCTAAGAAATCAGATTGTTCATTTGCGTCCACAGCAAACTAATGATTTAATACCCAAATCCATTGATTGCTGGAACCTGTTAATGTTAGATATGCTCACAATAATTCAAAATTTATATGTAGCTAATAAAAACTTATTAAGTTGAATTATTTTTAATTTGGTTGTTATTTACCAAAAAGCCAGGGTTGGGTTTTTTGAACCCTACCCACTACTTGAAAATATAAACCAGATTCCCAAATTTCTATCAGAAGTCGGGGATCTATATCATCTCTCTACATCCTTAATTTCCTTCGCAACTCCCGCAGTTAAAACCTCATTTCCAGTAGCAGTAACCAACACATCATCCTCAATTCTAATCCCAATTCCCACCCAACGCGGATCAATTGCTGGTTGATCTTCTGCTGGTTCAGTATCAGGTACAATATATAAACCCGGTTCTATGGTTAAAACCTGTCCTGTTTGTAAAATTTGCGGGTTTTCTCCATGTTGATAAACTCCCACATCATGCACATCTAACCCTAACCAATGACTCGTTCTGTGCATATAAAATGGTTTATATTTTTCCTCTTCTATTAATTTATCAATCTCTCCTTTCAATAAACCCAATTCTACTAAACCTTCTGTTAAAATCCGCACTGCTTTTTTATGAGGTGCATCAAAAGCATTACCTGGTTTAACTTCTTCTATCGCCTGTTTTTGTGCTGCCAATACTATTTCATATAACGCTTTTTGTTCTCCTGTAAATTTCCCACCTACGGGAAATGTTCTGGTAATATCTGAATTGTAATAACCGTAAGCACAACCAGCGTCAATTAATAACAATTCGTTTTCTTGCATCTGACAATTATTTTCAATGTAGTGCAGAACGCAAGCATTTCTTCCCGCAGCAACAATGGAAGGATAAGCAGGACCCATCCCACCCCTTAACCGGAAAATATGTTCTATTTCTGCTTGTATTTCATATTCATATCTTCCCGGTGCGGTAATATTTAAAGCGTGGTTGTGTGCTTCCACTGCAATATCCGCCGCTTGACGCATTAAGTCTAGTTCGGTTTTACTTTTATGTAATCTCAAACTGTGTAAAACTGTGCTGGTATCTTCTATCCCTGTGGGTCCTATTCCCCGTTTGGGATAGGTACGCAGTAAACGTTGGTAATGTTTGATAATTTTTTCGTTGAAATTACCATCCCGTCCAATATGATAATATATCCGATCTGCTTTTTCTAAATATTGCGGTAATTTCTCATCTAACTCTGCAATAGGATAAGCTGCATCTGCACCATAAATTTCCTTTGCAGCATCCACCCCGCAACGATAACCATTCCAAACTTCCTTTTCTTTATCTTTGGGTTGCACAAACAAAATAAACTGATGTTCTTCGTGATGGGGTGCTAACACTGCTACCGCTTGCGCTTCGTTAAAACCAGTCAAGTAATAAAAATCACTATCTTGTCTGTAAACATACTCGACATCGTTGTGCATGACTGCTGTGGGTGCGCTGTGAAAAATCGCTGTTCCTTGCCCAATTTTCGACATTACCTGTTCACGACGTTGCCGATATTCTGATTTCATAGCCGATTTACCTTCAAAGATATAGTGTTGTTTTTAACTTTAGCAAAGTTACTCAGTAAAGTTTGTAATTGCTAATCTCAATTATTTTAGCCAATTTTGAATTACTCAGATCCCCGACTTCTTCAACGGGGATCTAAAGGTATTGTCAACAAAACAGGATTTGATGCTTAAATTCTGACATTGATCAACAAAAAATAAAAGTTTTTTTGATTGCTCATGGATAACTTTTAATTTTTCATAATTCATCATTTTCAACATCTCTAAAATATCTATAAACAATAACAATTGTCCGTTATTTTTTTTAGTAAATGTTTGTTATTTACAGAATCTTTATTTTCCATAAATTAAAACTTTATATTAATTACTCATAAAAACAGACCATGCCTAGTAAATCAGGATTAGATTTAAATACAACAAGTTGGGCGGTAGAATCTCGCCAAACATCACAAGATTTGACAAGCCCTCTTGATATCTCACTGCCCGGTGGTGGTAGTTCTGCACCTTCACCAGCAGATTCATTATTGCCCCAAATGCCAAGTGATTTACCTACAAATAATCTACCCACATTACCACCTTTAAGTGCTAACCCAAATCCCAATCCTTATTTAACCAGTGCCGCCATTGTTCCAGATTTCAATGGTGATGGAAAAACTGATAAAATGTGGGTGAATGTCCAAACAGGTGAAATTTTAGTGCGCCTGATGAATGGTACAACAGTTATTGAACAGGCTTCTTTAGGTACTTATGACCTATCAACCTGGAGTTATAAAACTGCTGATTTCAACAGCGATAATAAGACAGATTTCTTATTACGCAATGAACAAACTGGTGAAAATGTAGTTGTCTTAATGGATGGAACAAGAGTTGCTAGTTTCCTGACATTAGATAGAGTTGATCCAGGTTGGAAAGCAGAAATTGGCGATTTTAATGGCGATCGCAAAACCGATATTTTCTGGCGTAACAACACCACCGGTCAAAATGCTATTTGGCAAATGGACGGAACAACTGTAGTTAGTGCCACTGTTTTAGAAACCACAGATGTAGCTTTAACAGCAACCATCGTTGACTTTGATGGTAACGGTAGAAGCGATATTTTCTGGCGCAATACTACCACCGGCGAAAACACAGCTTGGTTTATGGATGGTAGCGAAGCCACCAAATACAATTTACAATCTCAAGATGTCTCTTGGGGTTATTCTCTTGGAGATTTCAACGGCGACTTAAAGACAGATATTTTGTGGCGCAACACTGCAACCGGTGAGAACAAGATTTGGACAATGAACGGTATTTTTGTTACCGAAGGTGTTGTTAAATCACTGGGCGAAGGTTGGACTGCTAAAATTGGTGATTTCAACACCGATGGTAAAACCGATATCTTCTGGCATAATGCCACAACCGGCGAAAACACAGCTTGGTTAATGGATGGTACTAGCATCAGTTCTGAAGCCTTCTTACCCAGCAACACCCCTGGTTATACCGCATCTCTTGGTGACTTTAACGGTGATGGTAAGACTGATGTTTACTGGAGAGATCAACAAACAGGTGCAGATAAAATCTGGACTATGGATGGAACAATCGCTACTGAAACACCTATTGCTGATGCAGATAAGCTAACTCCAGAATGGTATACAGCATAAGTGATTGGGGACTGGGGATTGGTGACTGGTGATTGGGAAGAAAAAACTTGATCCTCACTCCTGTACGGGCGAAGCATTCGGGCGATAAATTATCAATTTTTATCCCAGGTTGTTTTCCGAATGCTTCGCCCCTACGACTCCTGGAACTTCTGACTCCTGACTGTTGCTATATCAAGATTTTCAGAATTAAGAATTATTTGCAACTAAAAATTAGCGATCGCACTTTTGATTTAATCTCACAGAAAGGCGATCGCTTTTTGTTTCCAGTCTTGTTTTCACCAAGTTAAAACTTATAACTCAAAACCTGAATTTCCGTATTTTCTTTTAAATTCCCAGAAGCAATATTCACCGTATCCCCATTACTCCGGCGCACATTCACACCCGACATTAAATTCAGAAAATCATCCACAGGTGTAATATCACAACTATTGGGATCAGCGGCTTGAGTGCGATAATGGGTAGGAATCACCAACTTAGGATTTAACACCCCCACAGCTTGTTTTGCTTCTTGGGCATTATAAGCTTTAGCACTACCACCCACGGGAACTAAAGCTACATCAGGACGACCCATAAGGATTTTTTGTTCAAGAGAAATAGGTGCAGCTGCCCCACCCAAATGTAAAATATTAATTCCCCCCTGAGTCCATTTCCAAGCAGTATTTTTACCAAATTGTCTGCCACCTTTGCGATCGTGATCTATAGAAATTCCTTGAAACTTCAAACCTTTAAATTCATACACACCCGGTTCATAAATCAGCTTAGGATTTCCCGGTAGTCCTTCCACCGCACCCTCATCTAACAATTGACTGCTAATCATTACCAAATCCGCTACAACTTTGGGGGGACGATAACCAGCAGTACAACCAACTGTCCGAAAAGGATTGACGAGAATTTTTACACCCCCACCAGTAAAGAAAAAGCAGGTGTGACCCAACCACTGAACTGATACACCACTAGATTGGGCATTAACTGGCAGGTGAGAACTGAAATTAGTAACTAAAGCAGTTGCTAAACCAGCACCAGCATAACCCAATAATTCTCGTCGTTTCATGAATCACTCTCTTACCTGTAATTGTTCCAGAAAATTTCTGAGTAACTGCTTACCCGCAGCAGTTAAAACACTCTCTGGATGAAATTGGACTCCCTGAATGTGAGGATAGTTCCGGTGCTGTACTCCCATAATTGTCCCATCTTCCACCCAAGCGGTGATTTCTAATACTTCCGGGCAAGTCTCACGGTCAATCACTAAACTATGATATCTGGTAGCTGTAATAGGATTTTCTAATCCTTGGAAAACCCCTACTCCCTTATGAGATACTAAGGAAGTTTTACCGTGCATCAATTCTGGTGCGGAAACAATTTTACCACCAAATACTTGACCAATACTTTGATGTCCTAAGCAAACACCTAAAATTGGTAAACTAGAACCCAGGTTGGCAATTACATCTAAGGAAATTCCTGCATCTTCTGGACGACCAGGACCTGGGGAAATTACCACTGCATCTGGTTTTAAAGCCTTGATTTCCTCTACAGTGATTTTATCATTACGAAAAACTTTTAAATCAGCAGCAACTGGGAAATCTACGGCTAGTTCTCCCAAATATTGTACTAAATTATATGTAAAACTATCGTAATTATCAATAACTATAATCACAATTTGTACCTAAGACAATTTTAGATTTTGGATTTTGGATTTTGGATTTTAGATTTAGGTTGGTAATTGGTAATTGGTAATTGGTAATTGGTAATTGGTAAAAAATCCAATTACATCAATCATATCGAAAATTGCACTGTTAGAACCCCTTTAAATAGTAGTTATGATTAAAGCTAATAAAGGGGGAAGTAAAAGTATAGCAGCCACTAGCAAAGCTACAAAAGCAGATACCAGTACAGCCCCAGCAGCGCAATCCTTAGCGATTTTAGCTAAGTCATGGTAAGTTTGCTTAACTGTTAAATCTACCAAAGACTCAATCGCTGTATTCACTAACTCCAACGTCAACACCAAACCGCTAGTAATAGCAATGATAGCTATTTCTACAGGTTTTAGGTGCAAAAAAAGACTCAATGCGATCGCAAAAGAGCCAACAGCTATATGAATCCGAAAATTGCGTTGAGTGTGAAAACTATAGCTGATTCCAGCCCAAGCATACTTAAAACTCACAAATAAATTAGAGGCTATTTGCCAGGAAAACTCCCGTTCTTTAGACACAAGGGTTGGTAAGCGCTTTGGTGTTGCTGATGGGGAAACTTGTTGGGACATATACTGGAGAATACAAATCTTATCAGGTGGTAATCTTGATTAATTTTAAGGGTAGAATAAAAGTTTGAGGGAATTTTAAAGAATTTGTGACAATAATTTTGAATTTTGTAATCATCGCCACCCAATGTCAATATCCTGTCTACATCCGCTATTTTAAGTTAACAATAATACCTACCGAATGTAGTAAAATTATTTGTTTTTGTAACATTTCCATCAAACTTTCCTCATCAGGATGATCCCAGCCTAAAAGATGCAATAACCCATGAGCAGTTAACCAAGCTAACTCTGTGGTCAAACTATGTTCCTGTTGTTCAGCTTGACGAGCAGCAGTATCTATAGATACAATAATATCACCCAAGTACAAAGGTTGAGCAGCCAGCATTTCCTCGGTTTGGGGGAAGTTGTTTTCTAAGGCTGCAAAGGCTAAAACATCTGTGGGTTTATCTTGTTGACGATATTGGGCGTTTAATTCTTGAATTTCGGCATCATTTGTCAAACGCAGCCCGATTTCATAACTTAAAGCCTGTGGAAGTTCAGGAGTGAGAATTTCCAGCCATTTTTGAAACCAGCTTTCCCAGATGTTTTCCGCTACAACTGGGGAAGACTCTTGATCACAGTTTTCTATAAATATTTCAAGTTTAGGGGGTTCAAGTTTAGGGGGTTCAAGTTTAGGGGGTTCAAGTTTGGGGGGTTCAAATTTAGGGGGTTCAAATTGAGAAAGCACGCAATCACCTTTGTTAGCGAGTGAGGTAAGCAAGACCAACTAAGACAGCTAACAATCCTACAGCAGTTAGTCCAAAATGTTTGAGGGATGTGCCACCTTTTCTTACCATGTTTCGCATGGCTAGTTTGACGTAGCTGGGTTTGGGTTCGTTTGCAGGAGTA
Organism: Sphaerospermopsis sp. FACHB-1094; assembly: GCF_014696195.1. Lineage (NCBI taxonomy): Bacteria > Bacillati > Cyanobacteriota > Cyanophyceae > Nostocales > Aphanizomenonaceae > Sphaerospermopsis > Sphaerospermopsis sp. FACHB-1094. The sequence goes on from NZ_JACJPT010000050.1 coordinate 34,095, forward strand.
TTGCTCATGATTTTTTGATTCATCTGTCTACATATAACTTTACATCATTTGGGCATTGGGCATGGGGCATTGGGTTATTCATCCTCCCAGTCACCAGTCACCAGTCACCAGTCACCAGTCACCAATCACCTAAGCCTCTACCAATTGATTTTCTTGCCGCAGATAGGCTTGAATGAAAGCATCAATTTCACCATTCATCACGTCAGTAATGGCGGTTGTTTCCGTATTTGTACGTAAATCTTTGACCATTTGGTAAGGATGAAAGACATAGTTACGGATTTGGTTGCCCCAGGAAGCTTCTACCATATCACCGCGAATTTCGGCGATTTCTTGGGCGCGTTGTTCTTGGGCAATGACTAATAATTTCGCTTTGAGACGGGCTAGGGCTTTTTCTTTGTTTTGCAGTTGAGAACGTTCTTCTGTACAACGCACAGCTAAACCTGTGGGGATGTGAACTATCCGCACTGCGGTTTCCACTTTGTTGACGTTTTGCCCACCTTTACCACCAGAACGAGACGTGGTGATTTCTAAATCTTTCTCTGGTATTTCCAATTTTACAGAGTTATCTATTTGTGGCATAACTTCCACCCCGGCAAAACTGGTTTGTCGTTTACCGTTGGCGTTGAAGGGGGAAATTCTGACTAGGCGATGAGTACCAGTTTCCGAACGTAAGTAACCATAGGCATAACGACCTGTAATTTCTAGGGTAGCTGATTTAATGCCCGCTTCGTCGCCTTCTGATTCTTCGGCTAATGTTACCTTGTAACCGTGGTCTTCTGCCCAACGGGTATACATCCGCATGAGCATAAATGCCCAGTCTTGGGCATCTGTGCCACCTGCACCGGCGTTAATGGTTAAAACCGCACCTTGAGAGTCATAAGGACCCGATAGTAATTGTTGTAATTCCCACTGGTCAAGGTCACGATTTAATTTAGTAACGGTGGTTTCTGCTTCTTGTAGTAGTGCTTCGTCGGTTTCTAGTTCTAATAGTTCAACGACTGCTTTTGTATCTTCTAGATTTGCTTGCCATTGATAATACTGATCCAGGTGAGATTTCAGATCGTTGAGTTCTTGTAATGTTTGTTGTGCCTGGTTTTGGTCGTCCCAAAATTCTGGCTGGGCTGATATTTGTTCTAGGTCTTGAATTTTGGCTTTGAGTGCAGGTACGTCAAAGATAGTCCTGGGTTTTACCCAGGCGGCTAGACAACGTTTCGATTTCGCGTTTGAGTTCTAGGACTTCCATAGTTGAATCAAGTTTTGGGCGAATATAAGGCGCAATGATATGGCTACACTTACCGTACAGTATACGCTACTACACAAATAATGTCTACCAGAGTGGACTGGTGAGTTGAGCGATCGCTGTTGATATTTTTGATTTTAGCTGTAGTTGGAGAATTTTTGGGAAAACCACTGGTGTTAATTACCGAATCCACAGTTACCAACAAATTAATTAGACCTGTCCGAAATATATAACGGAAAAATGGTAGAACGGTAAATGGAAAATATACCGTGGTTCTACCAAAGATGAAAAATATTACCAATTATATACA